>DATLTH010000181.1:0-8767 GCA_035533695.1 Allostellaceae bacterium
CTTCAGCTTCTTGGTGGCCCCGGCGGCCATCGTCAACGTGATGAACGGGTCGAAGGCGTCGTAGTACATCTTCGGCAGGTCGCCGGCGCCGGGGAACGGCGTCTTGCGCGAGGTTGGAATGTGCGAGTGCTCCGGGTTCCACAGCGATTCGAAGCCGCGTTCCTCCAACGCCCGGCCGAGTTCGGCGGCCGGAATGCAGTAATCGGTCATGAACATCGATGCGCCGAAATCCATCGCCGTCTCTCCCAATTCCATTCCATGATCGTCATCCGCGGGCTTGACCCGCGGATCTCGCGACCCCCCACGGGGATGGCCGGGTCAAACCCGGCCATGACGCAAAGTTGGCGTTGCTACGCCGGCAGTTTGTCGCCATCGGGCGGGGCGTCCACGTCGAAGGCGTTGACGATACTGGAGAGCATCGCGAAATAGCCGGAGAACGCGGTCATTTCGACCAGCCACGGCGTGCCGTGGCGTTTTTGCAGCCGGTCGAACAGCGCTTGATCGACCCGGTTGGCGCGGCGCAGCTGACGCACGTAATTGACGATGTCGCGCTCGTCCTCGCCGAGCGAGGCGGGGTCGCCCTTCGCACGCAGAATGTCAATCGTCGCGTCCGGCACCCCGGCACGGCGCGCCGCGCCGACTTGCGCCGCCCAGACGTATTTCGCCTCGCTCTCGCGCACCGAGGCGAGGATCGCGTGCGACAGGAGGCGCGGCTCGACGACCGTGCCGCCGCGGTTGTACTTGACGAATTGCAGCATCCGCTCGGCCAAGGGCGGGCTGTGCAACAGCATGCTGAACGGCCCGCGGATCTGGCCGAAGACGCCGATGACGTCCTCGGCGACGCCTTGATACTGGGCTGGCACATCGGCCTTGCTGGTAATCGGGGCAACACGCGGCATCTGTCTTCTCCCTCTGTTCTGCTAGAGGCCCTGGTAGGGCTTGCCCCACTGGTCCTGGTAGACGACTTCCTGCAACGGCCCGCGCCCCAGCGGCCCGAACTTGCCCATCGGCCAGCCGATCGGCAGGATCGCGTAGGAATGCGCGCCCGCCGGCAGGCCGAAGATCGCGTCGACCTCCTTGCCGTAGCCGGTGTGCCGGGTCGTCAGCGTCGTGCCGAGGCCGAGCGCGCGGCACGCCAGGCACATGTTCTGCACCGCCCCGTAGATCGACGAGCCCGCGGTGCGGCCGGGGGTTTCGCCGTCCATCAGGCAGCCGACGATCCACACCGGCGCCTCGTGGTAATGGTCGGTCAGGTACTTGACCGCGGCGTTCTGGCGCTGGTAGCGCGCCGCGTCGGAACCCGGCGGCGGCGCGCTCGAGGCGTAGCGCGGCCCGACATTCTCGTCGTAGAGGCGGCTGTAATAGGCCTGCACCTTCTTCTTGACCTCGGGGTCCTTGACGACGAGGAAGCGCCAGGTCTGGTTGTTGCCGCCCGACGGCGCCCATTGCCCGGCCTGCAATATCGTGTTGATCAGCGCGTCGGGTACCGGATCGGGCTTCAGGCGGCGCATCGCCCGCATCGTGCTCATCACTTCGAAAATTTCGGGCATGGCGTCCTCCGTGGGGTGGCTTGGATCGGCCGGCGCGCGGCGCCGTCGTTGCTCCGACTCTAGAGGCGGCGAGCGCGGCCCCACAAGGGGCTTGTCGGCGACACGCTCAGGCGGCGATCCCGGCCATCCGGCAGATGACTTTCCATTCGTCCGCGCTGACCGGGCAGACCGACAGGCGCGACTGGCGCAGCAGCGCCATGCCGGCGAGTTCCGGCACCCCCTTCATCTCGGCCAGCCCGACCGGCGTTTTGACCGGCATTACCGGGCCGACATCGACCATGCCGAACTTGCCGCCGGGATCGGCCGGGTCGGGATAGAACGCGCGCACGATCTCGACGACCCCGACGATCTCCTTGCCCTCGTTCGAATGGTAGAAAAAGGCGCGGTCGCCCTCTTTCATCGCCCGCAGATTGTTGGCGGCCTGGAAATTGCGCACGCCGTCCCAATGGGTGCGGCCGTCCTTGACCATGTGGTCCCAGGAATATTTCGTCGGCTCGGATTTCAGCAGCCAATAGGCCATTCTTCTTCCCTCGGTAGGATGGGCTGAGCAACGCGAAGCCCATCTTCTCGGCGAACGATGACGATGGGCTTCGCTTCGCTCAACCCATCCTACGAACTGCGCGACAGCGGATAATCGGCCTGGTCCTCGTACACCGAGCCGGCCTTGGTGGCAAAGCTGGCGATCAGGCTGAAATGGTCGACCGCCAGCGGTTCGGCGCGGAATTGTGCGTGCGCGGCAAGGAAACGGCCGAGCTGGACGAGGTCCGGGTAGCGCAGCCGCGCCAAGGTCACATGCGGGGCAAATCTGCGCGGCTCGGGCGGAAGACCGATGCGGATCAGCGTCTGCTCGATCTTGCCGTGCAGCCGGGCGAGTTCGGGATCGCGATCGACCCCGACCCATAATGTTTGCGGCCGGTTGCCGCCGAAAACGCCGGTGCCGGCGAGTTGCAAAGTGAAGCGGCGCGCCTTGAGCCCGGCCAATGCCTCGTCGACATCGGCGGCCCGGTCCTCGGTGATCTCGCCGATGAAACGCAAGGTCAGGTGCAGATTGCCGGCGTCGACCCAGCGAGCGCCGGGCACGCCGGTGCACAGCAGCGACAGGCGCAATTTCAGCTCGGGCGGAAATTCGATCCCGACGAACAGGCGCAGCATGTCCTTGAATTCCGGGCCACGAAAGGGCGTCCCTCAGACAAACAGGGTCAACACGCCGGTATGGCCATAGAGCCGGTCACGCGAGATTTCGCCGTTGGCAAAGAAGCCGATCAGCGGGAAATCGCCGAGCGTGTCGCGGATCATCCCGGTCTCGATCCCGTTCTCGCCGAACAATGAGGCGCCGCGGCCGATGCAGCTGACGTAGATGCCGGCTTTCGGCGGGCCCCGCAGCCTGCCGCCGAGCTGGCGCAGCATGCGGGTCATGTCGGCCCGCGCGCTCTCGGGATCGCGCCGGCAGAACAGGATCGGGTCGCCCGGCGCCACCTCGGCGCCGAGCACGACCCAGCCGTGCCCCGGGTCGATCGCCATTAGGTTGCGCACGAGATAATCGCCGGTGTCGGAGCCGGCCACCGGCAGCCCGGCGAAGATGACGCCGCCGAGGCGGCGCGGGTCCTTCGCCAATTCCGGGCCGATATCCTCGTAGAACACCGACAATGCCGGGCGGCCGTCGATCGCCATGACGACGTTGTCGCGTGCCTCGTCGATGCGGCGGACCGGGCCGATCGGCGTGCAACCTTGCGTCAGCCCGGTGGCGACGGCGATATCGGGCGCCAGCATCAGCCCGGCGATCCCGGCCTTGCCGAGCGCGTCGGCGGTGCGGTGCGGCGGCGCGGTGTCGCCGGCGATCAGCGGGCGGGGGCAGCGATGCGAGACGAGGCCGCCGACCAGAAACGCGCCGCTCGCCGCGGCGGCGTCGGTCGTCGCGCGCAGCAGGTTGTCGCAGCGCGGGTCGCCATGCACGAGCGCGAGGGAGGGCGATGTTGCTTCGATCCACTTGCTGTGATGGCGCGGCAGATCGGCGGCCGGATCGTCGGTCGCGCCGAACAGGCGGAAGCCGTCGGCGGGCAGCGAGGCCGTCATCACCGCCGCGGCCGGCCTGTCGTACACTTCCTGGCCGGGCGTGCACACGCCGAGCCCGACGCCGCCGACCCAGGCGGTGATGCCGCTGCCCTCCGCGAGTTGCTGGACGATCAGCGGCAATACCGCGGCGGCGGGTTCGCTGAGGTAGAGAATGCCGAGCGTCGCGTCATGTTCTGCCGGCAACTGGGCGAGGATTTGCGCCGCAAGGGTTGCGGGATCGCCCTCGGCAAAGGCCGCAGCGAAAGGGGCGCTCATGACCGGCCTCCGATCAGTCGGACAACATAGGGGGCGATGCGCTCGACGAGGACGGCGACGCCCTCTTCGTTGGGGTGCAGGCCATCCGGTTGGTTGAGCTTGGGGTCCATCGCCACACCTTCGAGAAAAAACGGATAAAGCGCCACCCCATGTTCCCGCGCAAGCTCGGGGTAGATGCGGTCGAACCGCTGCTTGTAGTCGTTGCCCCAATTCGCCTGCGCCTCCATGCCGAGCAGCAGCACCTTGGCGCCGCTCGCCTGGATTTTGGTGATCATCGCATCGAGATTGGCGCGCACCAGCTTGGGGTCGATGCCGCGCAGCATGTCGTTGGCGCCGAATTCGAGAAGCACCAATGCCGGCTTGTCGGCAAGCGACCAATCGAGCCGCGCCAGACCGTCGGTGGTGGTGTCGCCGGAGCCGCCAGCGTTGACGACGTGGACGGCGATCCCCTCGGCCTTGAGCCGCGCTGCGAGTTGCGCCGGAAAAGCCTCGTTTTGCGGCAGCCCGAAGCCCGAGGCCAGGCTGTCGCCGAAGACGACGATCTCGGGCGGGGGCGCCCCCGCGGTCGGGGCAGCCTCAGCGGCAGCCGCGGCCAGCAGCATGGCGGCCGCCGTGAGGAGCAACCCGGCGCGCGCATGAGATCGCCGATCACCGGTCATCCGAGGCCTGCTCGTTCAATCAGGTGTCTATTCGCTACACTGGGCAGGGGCTGGCAAACCGTCAACAACTCCGCCGCAACCCATGCGCACGATTGTCATTGCGAGCGAAGCGAAGCAATCTCGACCAGCCCGCTCCTTCCTGATCGAGATTGCTTTGTCGCTTCGCTCCTCGCAATGACAGCGTTTCCCCATCGTTTGCTATTCCGGTCTCGGCCGAGCGGGTCGCCCGAATGACGCCTCCGGTCCCGCCCGGCAGCCCGCTCGCGCTGCTCGAAGAGGTTTCGCTGACCCTGGCGAGCGCCGCCGGGCCGGTCGCCATCCTGCGCGCCGTCTCGCTGCGCATCATGCCGGGCGAAGCGGTCGCGCTGATCGGCCCGTCGGGTTCCGGCAAATCGAGCTTGATGATGGTATTGGCCGGGCTCGAACGGCCGAATGCCGGCCGGGTCATGCTCGCCGGCCAGGATCTCGGCATGCTCAACGAGGATGCGCTGGCGCGCTTGCGGCGGCGCCATCTCGGCATCGTCTTCCAGGCGTTTCACCTGCTGCCGACGATGACGGCGCTGGAAAATGTTGCGATTCCGCTGGAATTGGCCGGCGACCGCAACGCGATGACCGCGGCCACAGCGGCATTGGAGCGGGTCGGGCTCGGCCATCGTCTCGCGCATTATCCGGCGCAATTGTCGGGCGGCGAACAGCAGCGCGTGGCGATCGCCCGCGCGCTCGTCGCCGGCCCCTCATTGCTGCTCGCCGACGAGCCGACCGGCCACCTCGACAGCGCGACCGGACGGGTGGTGATCGACTGCCTGTTCGACGAGCGCGCCCGGCTCGGCTCGGCGTTATTGCTGATCACCCACGACGCCGCCCTCGCCGAGCGCTGCGAGCGCCGGCTCTATCTCGAAGACGGCCGCATCGTCGGCGAGCAAGGGGCCGCGCCCGCCTCTTCTCTCCCTCTCCGCCCGCCATGGCCCATTGGGGGGCGGAGAGGGTCGGGGTGAGGTGGGGGATTCCAGAGCGGTGGCCAACACCCACCTCACCCTCCCACGCCTGCGGCGTGGGCCCCTCCCTCTCCCCCCTGAAGGGCGGAGAGGGAAATTTCATTCTGCCTTCGCGATGCTCCCCTATGCCTTCACCCTGGCGCGCCGCGAGATGCGCGGCGGCATCCGCGGCTTTCGCGTCTTTCTCGCCTGCCTGGTGCTCGGGGTCGGCGCGGTTGCGGCGATCGGCTCGCTCGGCGCTGCGGTCGAGGCCGGGATCCGCGCCGACGCCCGCGCCCTGCTCGGCGGCGATGTCAGCGTCCGGCTGGCCTACCGGCGTGCGAACGATGCCGAGAGGCAATTTCTCGCGACGGCCGGCACCATGTCGGAGGTCGCCAAATTGCGCGCGATGGCGCGCTCGCAGAACGGCGCGCGGCATAGCCTGATCGAACTGCAGGCGGTCGACGGCGCTTATCCGCTGTACGGCACGGTCGCGCTAAAGCCGGCAACATCGCTGGCGGCGGCGCTCGCGCCGGTCGGCGGCGTCTTCGGCGCGGCGGTCGAGCCGGCGGTCGCCAGCCGCCTCGGCCTCAAGCTCGGCGACGAGTTCCGCATCGGCGACGCCGTGTTGCGGCTCGCCGCGACGATCGACAGCGAGCCCGACGCCGCGTTCGGCGGCCTCGCCTTCGGCCCGCGGGTCATCATCTCGAAGGCGGCATTGCCGGCGACCGGGCTGATCCAGCCGGGCGCGTTAGTCAATTACGACTACCGCCTGCGCCTCCCGCCCGGCAATGACGCGGCGGCGTGGATCGCCCGGTGGATCGCCAAGGCGCGGGCCGCGTTTCCCGAAGCCGGCTGGCAATTGCGCAGCAGCGCCGATGCCTCGCCCTCATTGCAGCGGCTCATCGACCGGGTCAAATTCTTCCTTGGCCTCGTCGGCGTCACCGCGCTCCTGGTCGGCGGGGTCGGCATCGGCAATGCCGTCGCCGGCTACATCGCCGGCAAGACTGCTTCCATCGCCACGCTGAAATGCCTCGGCGCCTCGACCCGCCTGGTGTTCGCCGTCTATCTGCTGCAGATCGCGGCCTTGGCCCTCATTGGGATCGGGGTCGGCCTGCTGCTCGGCGGCGCCGCGCCCGCGCTCTTTGCGCCGCTGGTCAACCGCCTGTTGCCGGTGCCGCTGCAGGTCGGCCTTTACCCGGCACCGCTGGCGATTGCCGGTCTGTGCGGGGTGCTGACGACGGCGGTTTTCGCGCTGTGGCCGCTTGCCGCGATCGGCCGCGTCGCCCCCGGCATGCTGTTGCGCGACCGGGTCGCGCCGGTTCTCTTCCATCTCGGGCCGCGCCGCCTCGCGCCGCTCGCTGCCGCGGCGAGCCTCGCAGCCGCGCTTGGCCTTGCGGCGCTTGTCGTGCTGACGGCGCCCGACCGGCGGATCGCGCTGTGGTATGTCGGCGGCGCGCTTGCCGCCTTTCTGGCGTTGCACTTGGCTGGCAGGCTGGTGGTTGCGGTGACCCGCCATCTGCCGCGCCCGGCCCGGCCGCTGCTGCGCCTGGCGCTCGCCAATCTGCACCGGCCCGGCGCGCCGACCGCGCGGATCGTCTTGTCGCTCGGCATCGGCCTCAGCGTGATGATTGCGGTGGCCCTGGTCGAGGGCAATCTGGCGGTCGAGATCGACAGCCGCCTTGCCGAGCATGCCCCGGCCGATTTCTTTATCGACATCCAGCCGGCGCAGCTCGCCGGGTTTGCGCAGATCGTGCGGGCGACGCCGGGCGCAAGCTTCGAGGAGGTGCCGATGCTGCGCGGCCGCATCACCCGGCTCAACGGCACGCCGGTCGAGCAGGCGGCCGTCGCGCCGGACGCGCAGTGGGCGCTGCGCAGCGACCGCGGGCTGACCTACGCGGCGAGCCTGCCGTCCGGCTCGCGCCTTGTCGCCGGAACCTGGTGGCCGGCCGACTACAAGGGGCCGCCGCTGGTCTCCTTCGACGCCGGCCTGGCGCGCGGCATGGGTCTCAAGGTCGGCGACACGCTGAGCGTCAACCTGCTCGGCCGCGAGATCACCGCGCGGATCGCCAGTCTGCGGCGGATCGACTGGGCCCGGCTCGGCATCAATTTCGCGATCGTCTTCGCGCCCGGAACGCTCGAAGCGGCGCCGCAAACCCATCTCGCCGCGGTCCATGTCGCGCCCGCCGCGGAAGAGGGGCTGGTGCGCCAGGTCACCGAGCAGTTCCCCAACGTCTCGGCGATCCCGGTCCGCGAGGCGCTGGCCGTCGTGTCGGGCGTCGTCGCGACGATCGGCGAGGCGATCCGCCTCGTGGCGCTGTTGACCCTGGTGGCCGGCGCACTGGTGCTCGGCGGCGCCGTCGCGGCCGGGCATCGCCGCCGCGTCTACGATGCGGTCGTGCTGAAGGTGCTGGGCGCAACCCGCGGCGCGATTGCGCTCGCGTTTCTGATCGAGCATGGCCTTCTCGGGCTGTTGACGGCGCTGGTCGCCGCGGCGATCGGGACGCTCGCGGCCTGGGGTCTCGTCACCGGGGCAATGAAGACCGACTGGGTGTTTCTGCCCGCCCCGGTGGTCGCCACTGCGGCCTTTGCGGTGCTGTTGACGCTGGTCATCGGCTTTGCCGCCGCCTGGCGCGCGCTCGGCGCCAAACCCGCTCCGTGGCTGCGCAACGAGTAATGCCAAGGGCCGTCGCCGGGAGGTCCGGCGTCATTGAAAAGCCATAAGCCGATCCCAATATCGCTGCGCGAGGAACAAGCCTCGCGCTCACGTTGGAGGGTTTTTATGGCTCTCGGTTCGCAGCCTCGCTGGACGGTGCGGCCGGCGGTTGGTGCCCAGGCCGACATTGATGTCGGTCTGCGGGACTACATGCTTCGCATCTACAACTACATGGCGTCGGGCCTCGCGCTGACCGGCATCGTCGCGTACGTCGCCGCGGCGTCGGGCTTTTACGCCTCGATCGCTCATACGCCGCTGTTCTTTCTGATCATCCTGGCGCCGCTCGGCCTCGTGCTGTGGCTGAGCTACGGCATCAACCGGATGCAGGCGAGCACGGCCCAGGCGGTCTTCTGGCTTTACGCCGGCCTGAACGGGCTAGCTTTGTCGACGATCTTTTTGGTCTACACCCAGACCAGTATCGCCCGTGTGTTCTTCATCACCGCCGGCACCTTTGCCGCGATGAGCCTCTACGGCTACACGACGCAGCGCGACCTGACCCGCATCGGTTCCTTCCTGTTCATGGGACTGATCGGCATCATG
>DATLTH010000182.1:0-2879 GCA_035533695.1 Allostellaceae bacterium
CGCCGCCGAGGTCATAGAGAAAACCCCCGAGGGCGAGGTGGCATTGCGCTTTTCCTGCGAGGGTGCGGCTTTCCGCGCGGCGCTTTTCCGCTACGGCGCAATGCCGCTGCCGCCCTACATCAAGCGGGAGCGGGGCGGGGACGCGCAGGACCGCAGCGACTACCAGACGATGTTCGCCCGCGCCGAGGGCGCCGTCGCCGCCCCGACCGCCGGCCTGCACTTCACCCCGGCCTTGATCGAGGCCTTGGCCGCACGCGGCGCCCTATGGCTGACGGTGACCTTGCATGTCGGGCCGGGCACCTTCCTGCCGGTCAAGGCGGACGACCCGCGCGAGCACCATATGCACGCCGAATGGGGCGAAGTCAGCGCCGACGCCGCCCGGCGCATCAATGCGGCGCGCGCTCGCGGCGGGCGCATTGTCGCGGTCGGGACGACCAGCCTGCGCCTGCTCGAAAGCGCCGCCGACGAAGGCGGGGCGGTGCACGAATTCGGCGGCGAGACGCGCCTCTTCATCCTGCCCGGCTACCGGTTTCGCGCTATCGATGTGCTATTGACCAACTTCCATTTGCCGCGCTCGACCCTGCTGATGCTGGTGTCGGCATTGGCCGGGCTCGATCGCATCAAGAGCGCCTACACCCACGCGGTCGCCGAGCGCTACCGCTTCTTCTCTTACGGCGATGCGTGCCTGATCGAGGCGCCCCCTCCCTCCCCTCCCCCGCCAGCGGGGGAGGGTCAGGGTGGGGGTACGGCGACGCGTGCCTGATCGAGGGGCGGTGGTGAGCGGTATCGGCTTCGAGATCGTAGCGCGCGACGGCATGGCGCGGGCGGGGCGCCTGGCGACTGCGCACGGCACGATCGAGACGCCCGCCTTCATGCCGGTCGGCACCGCGGCGACGGTCAAGGCGATGACGCCCGACGCGGTCGCGGCGACCGGCGCCCGCATCGTCCTTGGCAACACCTATCACCTGATGCTGCGGCCCGGCGCCGAGCGCATCGCGCCATTGGGCGGGCTGCATCGCTTTATGAATTGGCCATACGCGGTCTTGACCGACTCGGGCGGGTTCCAGGTCATGTCGCTGGCTGCGTTGCGAAAAATCACCGAGAACGGGGTCGAGTTCCGCTCGCATCTCGACGGCAGCCGCCACCTGCTGACGCCGGAGCGCTCGATCGAGATCCAGCATCTGCTGGGCGCCGACATCACGATGGCGCTCGACGAGTGCACGCCGTTTCCGGCGACGCCCGAGGCGGTCGAAGCCTCGATGGAATTGTCGATGCGCTGGGCCGAGCGCTCGCGCGCCGCGTTCCGGCCGCGCCCGGGACACGGCATTTTCGGCATCGTTCAGGGCGGCGTCCATCCAGAATTGCGCCGGCGGTCGGCAGCGCGCCTCGCCGGGATCGGCTTTGACGGCTACGCGATCGGCGGCCTCGCGATCGGCGAGGGGCAGGCCACCACTTTCGCGATGGTCGAGGCGACGGCGCCGTTTCTGCCAGAGGATCGCCCGCGCTATCTGATGGGGGTCGGCAAGCCGGCCGACATTGTCGGCGCGGTGCGGCGCGGGGTCGACCTGTTCGACTGCGTCTTGCCGACCCGCTCCGGCCGCACCGGGCAGGCGTTCACCCGCGCCGGCACGCTCAATCTGCGCAACGCCCGCCACGCCGACGATCCGACGCCGCTCGACCCCGAATGCCGCTGCCCCGCTTGCACCGGCTTCAGCCGGGCGTATTTACATCATCTGACGAAGGCCGGCGAAATCCTGGCGAGCATGCTGCTGACGGCGCACAATCTGACCTATTACGCCGACCTGATGGCGAGCCTGCGCGCCGCGATCAGCGCTGGGCATCTCGATGATTTCACGCTTTCGCCATCACAGGAGATCAGCTGATGCCATCGCTCGAAGGCGCCCTCAAGCCGTTGGTCAACCGCGACGTGGCGGCCTGGCTTGCTCATCCCGACTTGAAGGTTCTGAACGGCCGCCTGATCGAGGTGCAGGCTGAGCATCTGGTGCTCAAAAGCGGCGACAACACCTATCTGATCCCTTACCACGCGCTCGTTGCGGTGCGGCCATCGCCGTGAGCGCAACCTCGCCGGCGCTCGGGCGTCCTGCGCCTTTGCCCGCCTCGCCCGAGGAGGCGGTGCTCGACGCGGTGGCGAACCCGCATCCGGGGCAGCTCTATCTGGTGCGCTTCACCTGCCCCGAATTCACCAGCCTGTGCCCGATCACCGGCCAGCCCGATTTCGCGCATTTCGTCATCGACTACGCGCCTGACGCGACGATCGTCGAAAGCAAATCGTTGAAACTGTTCCTCGCTTCATTCCGCAACCACGCCGCCTTTCACGAGGATTGCACCCTGCAGATCTCGCGCCGGCTGGTCGCGGCGCTGGCGCCGCGCTGGCTGCGCATCGCGGGGTACTGGTATCCGCGCGGCGGCATTCCGATCGACGTGTTCTACCAGACCGGCGAACCGCCCGCCGGGCTGTGGCTGCCCGATCCCGGCGTCGCGCCATACCGCGGCCGCGGCTGAGTCGCCACCCAGTGCCAGAGCCGCGTGGTTTTCGCAGCGCTCGTTTGTCATCCCGGCTTTCGCCGGGAAGCCGGTAAAAAGGGGCGGGTATTGTGTCGGTTGCGATCCGCGAGGCGATCCGCACGGAGGCATTGGCCCGGGGCTTCGACGCGGTCGGCTTTGCCCCGGCCCGGCTGGCCGAGCGGGCGCGCGCCGATTTGCGCGAATATCTCGAGCGCGGCTATCACGGCGATATGGGCTGGCTCGCCGACACCGCCGACCGCCGCGGCGACCCGCAGACCTTGTGGCCCGAGGCGCGCACGGTCGTCGTCCTCGCAGTTAATTATGGCGGCGAGGACGATCCGCTGGCGGCCATC
>DATLTH010000183.1:0-4240 GCA_035533695.1 Allostellaceae bacterium
GCGTCCTTGCGCGCATGGTGGCGGTCAGCGCGACGGTGCCGGCGCAAAATCGCTCGGGCATCGCCCGCCGCCTCGAAGCCCTCGGCTTTCACCGATCCGATGCAGCCGGCGGCGAATTGCGCCTGCGCTGGGACCCGGGAACCGCTTCAGGCTGAATTCGCGTCACGGCGCGCCGCGGCTTCGGCGAGGAACGCCAGCTCCTCCACGCTCGATGGGCGGCCCAGAATCACATTGCGGTGCGGGAAGCGGCCGAAGCGCTCGATGACCTCGACATACGCCATGCCGTAGCGGCCGAGGGCGCCGCGTTCGGTGCCGTCGCGGATGGTGTCGAACAGCGCGGCCGAGCGGCGCTGGTCGGCGAGGTCCTCGCTGTGGTGAAACGGTATGTAGAGAAACCGCCGCCACACCGGCGGCAGGGCCTGGTCGAACCCGCGCGCCAATGCCCGGTCGGCAATTTCGCGCGCCATCGGGTCGGTGTCGTAGGCGCGCGGCGTGTCGCGGAAGACGTTGCGCGGGATCTGGTCGAGCAGCAGGACGAGGGCGAGGGTGCTGTCCGGCGCGGCCTCCCACGCGGTCAGCGTCCCCGCGGCGGCGCGCTCGTAATCGGCGAGAAACAGCCGGCGCAAGGTGTCGTCGTAATCGGGCGTGCTCTTGAACCAGACCGGGCGATGAACCTCGCGCTCCGGGTCGCCCGGCGGGCCGAACCAGAAATCGATCAATGCCTGCGCCCGCTCGGGCGTGCCGGCCGGCATCACGTGCGCTCCTCGCCGAGCGGGTGTTTGCGCAGGAAGTCGAAGTCGCAGCCGCGGTCGGCCTGCAAAATCTCGCGGCGGTAGAGCCTTGCATAGCCGCGCTCAGGCATCGGCGGCAGCGGCGCCTCGCGCCGCGCCAGCTCGTCGGGGCCGACCAGCAGCTCGATGCGGCGCTTCTTGACCGACAGCCGGATACGGTCGCCGTTGCGCACCTTGGCGAGCGGCCCGCCCGATGCCGCGTCCGGGGTGACATGCAAGACAATCGAGCCGTAGGCGGTGCCGCTCATCCGCGCGTCGGAGATGCGCACCATATCCTTGACCCCGGCGCGAGCGAGCTTCTGCGGGATCGGCAGATAGCCGGCTTCGGGCATGCCCGAAGCGGATAACGGCCCGGCGTTCTGCAACACCAGGAAATCGTCGGGCGTCACATCGAGCCCGGGATCGTCGATCCTTGCCGAGAGGTCTTCGAGCGAGGTGAAGACGACCGCGCGCCCTTCCTTCTCGAACAGCCTCGGGTCCGCGGCGGAACGCTTGAAGATCGCGCCTTTCGGCGCCAGCGAGCCGAACAGGGCGACCAGCCCGCCGACCGGCTGGAGCGGCTCGCCAAGCGGCCGCACGACCTCGCGGTCGACCCGCTCGGCCGGAGCGGCGAGGCGCTCGCCCAAGGTTTCGCCGGCGACGGTCAGGCAATCAAGGTCGAGCAGCGGCTGCAATTCGCGCAACACCGCGCCGATGCCGCCGGCGGCGAACAGATCCTCCATGTAAAACGGCCCGGTCGGCTTCAGGTCGACGATGACCGGGGTCGAATCGCTGATCTCATTGAGATGCCGCAGATCGATATCGATGCCGGCGCGCCCGGCGATCGCGATCAGGTGCAAGACCGCGTTGGTCGAGCCGCCGATCGCCATCAGCACCCGCAGCGCATTGTCGACGGATTGCCTTGTGACGATGCGGTCGGGGGTGAGCTTGCTGGCGGCGAGCCGCATCGCGGCGCGCCCGGTCGCCTCGGCGGCGCGCAGCCGGTCGGCATGCACCGCCGGGATCGCGGCGCTGCCCGGCAATATCATGCCGAGCGCCTCGACAATCCCGGCCATCGTGCTCGCCGTGCCCATCACCGCACAGGTGCCTGCGGTCGTCGCGAGGTTGCCCTCGATCTCGCTGATCTCGGCCGGGGTGACCTCGCCGGCGCGGAACTTTGCCCAGAAGCGCCGGCAATCGGTGCAGGCGCCGAGCCGCTCGCCCTGCCAGCGCGAGGTCAGCATCGGTCCGGCGACGAGGCCGATCGCCGGCCGGTTGGCTGAGAGCGCGCCCATCAGCTGGGCCGGAACGGTCTTGTCGCAGCCGCCGACCAGGACGACCGCGTCCATCGGCTGGGCGCGAATCATCTCCTCGGTGTCCATCGCCATCAGGTTGCGGAACATCAGGCTGGTTGGATTGAGAAAGACTTCGCCCAAAGAGATTGTCGGAAACACCAGCGGCAACCCGCCGGCGGCCAAGACGCCGCGCTTCACCGCGTCGATCAGTTCGGGGAAATGGCGATGGCAGTTGTTGAAGCCGGAGCGGGTATCGGCGATGCCGATCACCGGCCGTTCCAAGAGCTCGGTCGAATAGCCCATCGAGCGGGCAAACGAGCGCCGCAGATAGAGCGCGAAATCGGGGTCGCCGTAATTGGTCAGCCCCAAAGACAGGCCATGGGGAGCATTGCCGAGCGGTTCGCTCATCGGGGCGCCTTTCGCAACATGGGTCGAATTCAGCTTGCCGTCCGACCCGCCACGCCGGCAAGCGCCGCGTTGCCCTATTCAGTCAACAATGACCGGGCGGCGAGCCGGCGGCATTTGCACAAAGTTTGAGGTTGGGAATTTCTGTCGCCGGTTCGTGTTGACGCAGATGGGAGGGCGCACCCACATCACGTGCGTCCCGGTTGGAAACAGATCAGGTGAAGTCAGATGGCAAAGCCGGTCAGAGGGCGGTCTACCGCGGCGATCGACGACCATGTCGGCGGGCGCATCCGCGAGCGCCGCGTCATGCTGGGGCTGACCCAGCAGCAGCTCGCCGATATGATCGGCGTGACCTATCAGCAGGCGCATAAATACGAGCGCGGCATCAACCGCGTGTCGGCCGGCCGTCTCTTCGAGATCGCCCGCGTGCTGAACGCGCCGATCACGTATTTCTACGACGGGATCGGCGAGGAGGCGCCGCGCCAGGCGGCGCCGCATCAGCGCATGCTATTGGAGATCGCCCGTAATTTCGGCGAAATCCAGAACGAGAAGCACCAGGAGGCGTTCAGCCAGCTGGCCCGCGCGCTGGCCGGGCACTGACGCCTCTCCCTCTCCCCGCAAGCGGGGAGAGGGCTGGGGTGAGGGGCGCCGGGAAACCCCTCAGCTGCGGTAGCTCGGGTCGAGCCGGTCGCACAGCCGCAGCAATGCCGGCCATTCGCGCTGGCCCTGGAGGCGCGGCATGTTGCCTTGGAACTGCGCCGCCTGGCGCTCGCAGGTGTCGGGCGACGGAACGACCATCTTCGCGCCGGCGGCGACCGCGGCCTGGATTTTGAGCTGCGCCTCGGCCGAGCGCTCGAAATGGTAGGTCGAGGAAAACGCCTCGGCGACGTTGCGGCCGGTCGCCAACAGGCCGTGGTTGCGCAACACCAATACCGGGTGCCGGCCGATGCTGTGCGCGAGGCGCTCGCGCTCGTCCATGTCGAGCGAGACGCCCTCGTAATCGTGGTAGCCGAGCCGGTTGTAGAAGCGCATCGCCCATTGCGACAGCGGCAACAGGCCCTCTTCGAGCGCGCCGACCGCGATGTCGCCTTCGGTGTGGGTATGGACGACGCATTGCACATCGGGCCGCGCCAGGTAGATCGCGCCGTGGATGACCACGCCGGCATTGATCGGCTCGTGTTCCGAGGGCTCGATCAGGTGGCCGTCCTCGATGTCGACCTTCAACAGGTTCGAGGCGGTGATCTCATCGAACATCAGCCCCGACGGGTTGATCAGCATCTGGTCGGTGGTGCCCGGCACCCGCGCCGAATTGTGCGTCAGCACCAGATCGTCCCAGCCGAAATGCGCAAGCAGCCGGTAGCAGGCGGCGAGATCGACCCTGACCGCCCACTCCTCCGAGCTGATGTGGCCGGGCCGCGCCGCCAGTCGGGTTTCAAGTGCGTCCATTCTGTGCTCCTCTCCAAACCCTCGTAGGATGGGCTGAGCATAGCGAAGCCCATCACGCCAGACCCGTGCAATGATCGATGGGCTTCGCTGCGCTCAGCCCATCCTACCGCTCTGTTTGCCTCCGCTGAATCGTCGTTGCGAGGAGCAAAGCGACGAAGCAATCTCGTTTGGCCAAGCGAGTCCGGCGCGAGATTGCGTCGCTGCGCTCGCAATGACAACGAGTGATTAGGCCGGCGCGAACATCGCCACCGGCGGGCCGCCTTCGCTCGGCTTGAACACCAGCTTCACGGCCTGGCCGATCTTGATCCGGTCGAGGTCGCAATC
>DATLTH010000184.1:0-4868 GCA_035533695.1 Allostellaceae bacterium
TGGACGAGAAGGCGGACGGAGGACCTCTCGGCACCGAACACGGCCTGTATCGAGGTGCAACCCTCCCGCCCGATCGTTGCCATCTCAATGATGCTGCCGTCCGCATAAACCGCCACCACCGAGACGACACCGATGTCCGGAAAGAATACATGGTCGAGCGGACTATCGGCGTCCATCAGGACCTGGCTGCGTTGGCAGCTGACCTGTTCAAATTCCGGCATAAGCCGTTCGAGATCGGCAGCCGGCAAGGCGAGCAGCAGCCGATTACGCGGCCAATTTGATAAAGAAATCATCCGGAAGACATGCCTTGTGTCAGTCATTCCGGACATATCAGACAGATATATCGCAACAAGCGTCGGAATATACCTAGCCGACACAGCCCGATGCGGCTTGGCGTGCTCTCTGGTCTAACTTTTCTTTTCTGCCGATGGCGCGGCCGGCCGGCGCGGGACGATCGGCAAGGCCGGAATGTTGGAAACGTCGATCGGCGGCATCGGCAGGTCGATCAAGCCGAGGACGGCGTTCGCCAATTCGTTGTAGTCGCGGAAGTTCCGCCGGAGCCAGCCGCGCCAGTTGGGATGGCCGCCGCTGGCGTGCAATTCGAAGGCGCTCTCGCGGCCGTCGAGCGCCGAGGAGACGTGATCCCCGGCGAGCTGCAGCAGGGCCGCCCGCTGCTTTGCCGTATAGCCGCCGCCGCCGAACGAATCCTCCAACCCCGCCGCCATCTCGGGCGCAGCAAGATCGCTGTCGGTCGGGGCAACCACCAATGACGAGCCGGGGACGATGCGCAAGATCTCGGAGATGCGCTGGCGCGCCTTGAACAACGCGATGCCGCCGGCCGCGGTATGGCGGTGGTTGGGGTAACAATAGCCGGCGGCGGTGAATTCGGGGTCGCGCTCGGCGGCGAGCAGACAGGTCCGCACGGTCTGCACCGCGACGACCAGATCGACGACATATTCGATGGTCGGCGGATGCTCCTTCAGCCCCATCGCATCGGCGAGGGCGAGCGCCAACCCCAGCGTGAATTCGGCCTTGGCGAGCCAGCCGTAGAGGTGGTGCCAGCGCAGCCAGCGGGCGATCGGATCGGGGTCGGCGCCGACAAAAAACACGTGCTCCCACGGCACGAACACGTCATCGAGCCACATCTGGCCGTCGAGCTCGTCAAAGCGGCTCGACAAGGGCGCGGTGAACGGGTTGGGGTCGCGCGCGGCGATCTTGCGGCACAAAACGGTGACCCCGGCGGCGCCGACCGGCACGATCAGCCCGACGCGCCTTCCGCCGATATCGAGCCCGGTCAGCCCGCCGACATAAACCTCTTCGGCATAGGCGGGGCTGGTGTGCATGCCGAGCCGGCCGCGCACCACGATTCCGGCATCGGTTTCGCGCACCACCTTCAGCGCCACCCGGTCGGCGGGATCGGGCTTCATGCGGCTGCCGATGATCGGGGCGCCGCCGCAATAGGTGATAAAGCGCCGGTCGCGAACGATGCCGTCGCGATAGGCGAGCACCTTCGCCGCCTGCTGCGAATCGAGGCCGTTCTCGGCCTGGACCGTCGCCAATACCCCGAGCGCGATCAAATTGCCGTAGGCCGGGTCGTGGGTGATGTTGCCGGCGCTGAGAAACAGGGTGCGGGCGAAGGCGCGGCCCATGCCGGTCACGTCGGCCGCACCGCGCGGCAGCGCAAAGGCCCACGGCACCGGCTCGCCAGCGCCCGCCGGTGACCATAGGACGTCCTGCCACGCCGGGTCGGCATGCCGGTCGTACCACCGGACATATTCCTCGACCATCGCGCGTGTCGCCGGGTGCGTCGTCACGTCGTCGATCCGGCCGCCGCCCATCAGCCAGACCTTGCGGCCGTCGCGCAGGGAATCGCGGTAATCGGCGCCGCTGCGCATGGTCAGCCCCCGCTCTTCGGCGCCGGCACCGGCGACACGTTGGTGCGCCGCGGCGCGAGCGGGGTGGCGGCGATGAGGCCGACATCGATCGGCGGCATCGGCAGCTCGATCGCGCTCAGCACCGCGTTGGCCAGGTCGTTGTAGCTCGGGAAATTCTGGCGCAGGCGGCCGCGCCACACCGGAACGCCGCCGCTCGCATGCAGTTCGAACGCCGATTCGCGGCCGTCGAGCGCCGACGACACATGATCGGCGGCCAGTTGCAATAACGCCGCGCGCTGCGTCGCGCTGTAGCCGCCGCCGCCAAACGAATCCTCCAGCCCCGGCGCCATCAGGGGGTCGGCGAGATCGCCGTCCGACGGCGCGACGACCAGGGACGAACCCGGGACGATGCGCAAGATCTCGCTGAGGCGCTGGTGCGCTTGCAGCATCGAGAGGCCGCCGGGCATCAGGTGCGTGTAGTTGGCGTGGCAGTTGCCCCCGACCGTGAAGGCGGGATCGCGCTCGGCGGCGGCGAGGCAGGTGCGCACGGTCTGCACTTCGGCGACCAGATCGACGACGTAGTCGATGGTCGGCATGTGCTCCTTGAGGCCCATCGCATCCGACAGGGCAAGGGCAAGGCCCAGCGTGAATTCGGCCTTGGCGAGCCAGCCGTAAAGGTGATGCCAGAGCAGCCAGGTGGCGATCGGCTCCGGCGAGGCCTCGACCAGAAACACCCGCTCCCACGGGATGAAGACTTCGTCGAGCCACATCTGGCCGTCGAGTTCGTCAAAGCGGCTCGACAAGGGCGCGGCGAAGCGGGTCGCGGCGCGGGCGGCGATCTTGCGGCAGATCGTCGTGACCCCGGGCGCCGCGACCGGCACGATGAAGCTGGCGGAGTGCTCGCCGATCTGGATGCCGTTGAGGGCGCCGACGTAGACGTCTTCGGCATAGGCCGGGCTGGTGTGCATGCCGAGCCGGCCGCTGATGACGACGCCGGCATCGCTCTCTCGCACGATGCGCAGCGCCGCGCGCTGCGCCGGGTCTTCGCGCATCCGGAACCCGATCGGCGCCGCGCCGCCGCAGAACGTCAGAAACCGCCCGCTCTCGGCGATCAGCTCGCGGTAGGCGGTCGCATCGGCAATCTGCTGCGGCGAGACGTTGCGCTGCTGCGCGGCGGTCAGGACGCCCATCGCGATCAGATTTCCGTAGGCCGGGGTATGAGTGACGTTGCCGGCGCTGAGAAACAGCGTCTTGGCGAAGGACCGGCCCATGCCGATCAGGTCCTCCGAGGTCTTCGGCAGCACATAGGCCCAGGCGGTGCGCTCGCGGCCGGGGGCGGCTGGCGCGAACAGAATATCCTGCCAGGCGGGGTCGAAATGGCGGTCGTACCAGGCGACATATTCCTCGACCATTGCACAGGTCGCGGGATGCGTCGTCATGTCCTCGACGAGGCCCGCGCCGAGCACCCAAACCTTGCGTCCGTCGCGCAGGGCTTCGCGGTATTCCGCGCCGGTTCGCATCCCTTCCCCTTTCGCTCAGCCGCCGGAATGCCAGAGATCGCGAAATTGCGTCGCGACGATGTTCGCATGCGGAACCTCGCCCGTAAGAACCCCGACGCCGCGGGCGAACGCGTTGATCGCCGCCACGGATTTCTCGCCGATCGCGGCATCGTAAAACGGCAGGTCGCGCTCGATGATGCCGGCGATCAACCCGGCTTCGCGCGGCGGAAAGCGCTTGTTGCCGACCTCGGTCGCGCGCGATACGTCTGCTTTCAACGCCCGCTGCGCCGCGACCAGCGCGCGCAATGCCGCCGCGGCGGTGTCGGGCGAGCGCTCGATCAGCCGCTCGGTCGTCGCCAATACCGGCATCGTGTAGTCGAAGCAGCCCGGCGGGCCGCCATCTCGACCAGGGGCGCCGCGCCGCACATCGAGGACGATCGTGCCGACGCCGCGCGTCACCGCCAGCTCGGTCGCCATGCCGTTGGCCCAGAACCCGTCGATCGCCCGATT
Organism: Allostellaceae bacterium; assembly: GCA_035533695.1. GTDB lineage: Bacteria > Pseudomonadota > Alphaproteobacteria > ATCC43930 > CGMCC-115725 > DATARH01. The sequence continues at coordinate 3,884 of DATLTH010000184.1, forward strand.
TTCCAGCGCCTCGGCCGCCGTCAATCCGAAATTTATGCTCGACCCGGTGGCGCCCGGCACCGGGCCGATGCGAATGTCGTTCGCCGCCGGATCGAGGCCGGCCGCAGCAAGCAACGCGCGCAGACCCATATCGACCCACGGCGCCGCGCCGATCCGGCGGCCTTTCAGCGCGGCAAGGTCGCCGCGCGCGATGCCGAACTCGGCGTGCATCACGAGAAACCAGTACATGCCTTGCGCCAGCGCGCCCAGCAGCTTGACGCCGCGCCACTCGGGAAAGGCCGCCAGCGCGCCGTGCGCCGCGCCGCCGACGAAATCAACTTCGCCGTCGCGCAGCGCGTCGTAGGCCCGATCCACCGGAAAGATCAGCCCGGCCGAAACGTCCAGCCCCTCCTTCGCGAAGCAGCCGAGTTCGGCCGCCGCGAGCGCGGGGAAATACGAATTCGAGATCAGGTCGGGGATCGCAAGCTTCATCGCTATCGCGGCCGATAGGGGTGGCCCGGCAGGCCGGGAACCTTGACCCGCATGCTGTAGACCGAGGTGTGCGCGGTGAAGAAGATCGTCTTCATGTCCGGCCCGCCAAAGCACAGATTGGCCGGCACCTCCGGCGTCTTGATGATGCCGATCTGCGAGCCGTCGGGCGCGAACACCCAGGTGCCGCCCGGCCCGGTGCAATAGACCCTTCCCTCGACATCGACCTTCATGCCGTCGGGCACGCCGATCTTCTCGTCCGACGACATATCGGCAAAGATGCGCCGCCGCACCAAATTGCCGGCGTCGTCGAGTTCGAGCGCGTGGATGTACGCGGCAAAGCGGGTGTTCGCGACATAGAGCGTGCGCTCGTCGGGCGAGAAGGCGAGGCCGTTCGGGTATTCGACATCGGCGATGTGGCTGACCGAGCCGTCGGGCTTCACGCGATAGACCGCCGATGGGTCGAGCTCGCGCTCGGCCAACGGGATGCGCAGCCCGGGATTGGTGAAGTAGATGC
>DATLTH010000185.1:0-2392 GCA_035533695.1 Allostellaceae bacterium
GCCGACGAGGCGCAGGCCGCGCACGCACGCAATCGGATCATCTACGCGCAGCAGGCACTGGCGGCGGAGATCACCGCGATCGTCGCCGAGGAGGCGATTGCGGCGATCGGCATCGGGTCCGCCACATTGCGGGATTTCGACGTCGCCGTCAGGCACGACGACGTTCAGGAACTCATGGCCGACCGCGACGGGCTTCTATTGGTCGGCGCGAGCGCCATCGGCGCCGGCAAGTGCAAGGTCACGCATGTCGCCGTCGAGCGGTCGCGAAGTTTGCCGAATCCCCTCGCTGGATTGCGACCGGGTGCGCCGCAGTCCGCTGCCGTCGACGCGGCGTTGATCGCTCTGGGCATCGCGTTCGCCCCCAAGCCGGTGCACCCGATCGTTCGGGCATCCACCAGATGAATTGGAGGGGAAAATGCCATCCGTAGTCGACGAGATGTTCTTCAGGGAAGGCGTCATCGACCACGATTTCGCGGGCGTCAACCAGTGTCGGGCCGGTGACCTCTCGTGGGAGAGAGAACGCGGGGAATCCGAGGCCGATTTCCTAGCCCGAGCACGCATGGAGGCCCGAGCCGCCGGGTACTCGCTGCTCTGCATCGCCGGGCATCTGCCGGTGACTGATGTGGTGAAGATTCACTAATGGAGGAGGACTAACAGTGACCGATGACGAAAGGATCGCAGTCGCCCGAGACGCGCTCGCGCGGCTGACGCGCCAGCTAGACGCAATCGAGGATTCGCTCGGCGGTAAACGTCCGGGCGTGCGTGCCGACGCGGTGTACACCAGGCCGCCGCGCCCCACGACCCGGTCGCGTCCGGCACTGCCGCCGCTCGGCTATTTTCACTAGGAGGCGGTGAAATGTTTCGTCCCGAAATCGCCACCCCCCGCTCGCCCGCCGCGCGGGTCGTGGCGGAAATTCACAATACCCGTGATCGTCAGGACCGCGCGCTCGACCGGCTGCACGGCCACTCGCCCAGCCTCGATGCGCTTAGGGAGATGCACGACGCTGCCGGCCGTCACCGAGAATTGTTTTCGGACTTGGAGATGGTCGTGCCCGAGCCGCGACCGACCGAGACAGCGGCCGACTACCAGGTCAGGCTGCTCGCCCCGTTGCAGCGCTTTAGTCCGAATTTCCGTCAGGCCGATCTGCGCCGACTGTCCATCGTCGGAGGACTCCGCGGCATCGACGCGGCAATCGTCGCGGACGCGCAGGCAATCGCCAGCAACAGGACCGTCGGCTCGTTCCGTCACCCCGGCCAACTTCGCCGGATCGTCCGCGACGGCGAGGTGTCGTATCACGGTAACCCGCTGGCATGGATGTCGCAATTCCTGTCGCCGATCGTCCTGCAAGTCGAACGGTTTCGGGGAAGATAGCGATGACCACGTTCAAGGAAGTTGCCGCTCAAGACCTCGCCGACCTCAGGCGACGCCAGGGCCAGATCGAGAACCGCAGGCTGGACATCGCCGCCGCGCCGGCCGATCCGCTGGACCTCGCCGAGGTTCGGGATCGCTTCGACCCGGTCTATCGCCAGCTCGGTGCCGGCGGCGCGCCGAGCCCGCTTTCGTATGAGTCGCCTTTTTCGTACAGGCGCCGGCTCGCCGCGAAAATCTCGCATTTGAGCCCGACGTGGCGCGATGCGAATGTTCACGACCTGGACGCGTCGACGATGGACAACGTCGAGCGCCAAATCCTGGCCGAGGTGCACGCCGCCGTCGCCGATCACTCACGCGGCAACCCGGACGGATCGCTGCGGGCGATCGACCGGAGCGACGGCGGCCATACCGTCACCGATTTCGCCGGTAATCCGTTGACATGGATGCGCCGGTTCATGGCGCCAGGCCAGACGGTTCGTAGGTTCCAAACCCCAGGCGGCCAGCCGATCCAGCCGAACCGGCGGTCTATCTGACACCTGAAAGGAGTAGCTGCACATGTCGCTTCAAAACCTTCGATCGACTTACCCCAAGCTGGGGCGAATCCCCGCCGACGAGCCGCGGATCGCCGCCCCGTTCATGCGCTCCGACGCCCTGAGCGTGCCAGCTCCGCCCCGCGGCGCCGACGAAAACGCTCGATACCGCGCGGAGATGCACCAGGCCGCGGTCGGCCGCGATCGCGCACCGGGCGTCAGCCGGGCCGACAGCGGCGGCGCCGAGGATTTGCGAGCGCGCGGGTTTCAGCCGGATCGCACCCTTCGCCACGTCGATACCGGTTTTTTTTTTCCCAGCCCTCAGTCCACCGGCGCCGACAATACTCTCACCGCGCCCGGCAATCCGGGACGACGCGGTCGAGCGTGAGTGCTCCGCCGCGGCGAGGGTGGCCTTGCCACGGCGAGGGTCCCGGCTTCCTCGGTCGGCCGGGCGGGGGATTGGTCGTGAGTGCCCCCGAAAGGAAACAAC
>DATLTH010000186.1:0-2355 GCA_035533695.1 Allostellaceae bacterium
CTTGCCCAGCCTTGCCGATATCGTTGCGGAATGGCGAGCGGGGCCTGCCCCGGCGAAAGCCGGGGGCGGCGTCGTGCCGATGGTGTTCTACCGGGCGCTCGTGCAATCCGGCAACACGGCGCCGGTCGATGCGCTGGTGGAGGCGCTGACGGCGCGGCAATTGCGCCCGCTGCCGGTTTTCGTGCACAGCCTCAAGGAGAAGGAGGCTGCGGCCTTGCTCGGCGAACTTTTCGCCGCGCACTGGCCGGCGGTCATCCTCAACGCGACCGGCTTTTCGGTCGCGACCGGCGGCGCGGACGACCCGCTGCGGGCGGATTGTCCGGTGTTGCAGGTCGTCTTCGCGGGTGGCGACGAAGAAACCTGGCGCGAGGGCACGCGTGGCCTCGCCCCCCGCGACCTGGCGATGAACGTGGCCTTGCCCGAGATCGACGGCCGCATCCTGTCGCGTGCGGTGTCGTTCAAGGAAGCGCTCGGCCGCGACCCGGAAACCGAGGCCGATCTGGTCGGCTACCGTCCGGTCGCCGACCGCGTCGCCTTTGTCGCCGATCTGGCATGCCGCTGGGCGCGGCTGCGCGCGAAGGCGCCGGCCGAGCGCCGCATCGCGATCGTCCTCGCCAATTACCCCAACCGCGACGGCCGCATCGGCAACGGGGTCGGGCTCGACACGCCGCAATCGGCGGTCATGATCCTGCGCGCGCTGCGCACCGCCGGATATCGCGTCGGCGACCTGCCGGAGGACGCGAGCGCCCTGATGGAGCGCCTGCTGGCCGGGCCGAGCAACGCGCGGCCGTGGGCGGCGGCCAGCGAGACATTCTCCTTCGCCGATTATTCGGCCTTCTTCGCCGGCCTGCCGCGTGCGGTGCAGCAGCGCGTATCGGCGCAATGGGGCGCCGCCGAGCGCGACCCGTTCTTCCGGCCGGGCCGCGTCGATTGCGGGCATTTCGCGATCCCCGGTCTGTGGAGCGGCAATATCGCGGTCTTGATCCAGCCGGCCCGCGGCTACAACCTCGATCCGAAAGCGACCTACCACGACCCGGCCCTGGCGCCGCCGCATTCCTATCTGGCCGCTTACGCCTGGCTGCGCGATGCCTTCCGCGCCGACGCGGTGATCGATCTCGGCAAGCACGGCACGCTGGAATGGCTGCCGGGCAAGGCGCTGGCGTTGTCGGCCGAGTGCTTCCCGGAGGCGGTGCTCGGGCCCCTGCCGCATCTCTATCCGTTCATCGTCAACGATCCCGGCGAGGGCACGCAGGCCAAGCGGCGGGCGCAGGCGGTCATCATCGATCATCTGACCCCACCCCTGACGCGCGCCGGCAGCTATGGCCCGCAGGCCATATTGGAGCGCCTGATCGACGAATATTACGAGGCGGCGCGCGGCGACCCGCGCCGCACCATGCCGCTGGCGGCTGACATCCTGGAGCGGGCGCGCGATGCCGGCATCGACCGCGACTGCGGCATCGCCGCCGACGAGGATCTGCCCGGCGCCTTGAAAAAGCTCGACGGGTTCCTGTGCGAGCTGAAGGAATTGCAGATTCGCGACGGGCTGCATGTGCTGGGCGAAAGCCCGGCGGGCGAGCTGCTCGACGGGCTGCTGCTGGCGATCGCCCGGGCGCGGCGTGGCCAGCGCGAGGAAGACGAGTCGCTGCTGCGCGCGCTCGCCGCCGATCTCGGCCTCGGCGCCGACCCGCTGATGCTCGATCTCGCCGAGCCCTGGACCGGGCCGCGGCCGGAGGTATTAACTAGCCCCTCTCCCGCATTGCGGGAGAGGGTGCCCGAGGGCGATAGCCCGAGGGCGGGTGAGGGTGTCGCCGCGACGAAACCCTCACCCTCCCAGCGCTACGCGCTGGGCCCCTCCCTCTCCCGCAATGCGGGAGAGGGGTCAAGCTGGCGCACCGCCGGCGACACCGTCGAGCGGCTCGAGGGGTTGGCGGCGCGCCTGGTCTCGGGCGCCGAGAAACCCCAGCCGGAATGGCACGCCACGCGGGAAGTGCTCGGCTGGGTCGAGCGGGTGCTGCGCCCGGCAGTCACGGCCTGCGGCGCGGCCGAGATCGCCGGGGTGCTGGCCGGGCTCGACGGGAGGCGGGTCGAACCGGGGCCGAGCGGCGCACCCTCCCGCGGCCGGCCTGACGTATTGCCGACCGGCCGCAACTTCTATTCGCTCGATACCCGCGCCGTGCCGACCCCGGCGGCCTGGCAGCTCGGCTGGCATTCGGCGAGCCTCGTCGTCGAGCGCTACGCCCAGGATCACGGCAACTACCCGGCGCGCCTCGCGCTGTCGGCCTGGGGCACCGCCAACATGCGCACCGGCGGCGACGATATCGCGCAGGCCCTGGCCTTGCTCGGGGTCCGCCCGGT
>DATLTH010000187.1:0-2926 GCA_035533695.1 Allostellaceae bacterium
GGTCGCGCCGGCGAAGATGCGGTCGGCGATCTCGTGGACCTCGACCCCGTGCCCATCGGCGATCAGCGCCTTGGCGAGATGCGCGCCATAGAGACCACAGCCGAGGATGCGGACATGCATTTACATCCCCCCCTGCGCCGGCCGGTCGAATTGAAACAAGCCCTCGGCGATCGGCAGCGTCTGAATGCGGAGCGACGGGCGTTCCAGGCGCATCTTCAGCAGCCATGCGCTCATGAACCGCTCCGACATGTAGCCGATTTTTCGATGCTGATAGGGATCGTCCTCATGCTGGACGATTTGGTCGACCTCCGACATGACACGCCACCATGCCGACATGTACTCATTGAAGATCGCCGGCCGCATCAGGAACATCAGGTGCCCGGTCAGGAAGTGGTGCCGCCCGTCATCGTAACCGTTCCGGCGGCAGACCTGGGCGAAGATTTCCCAATCCTCGCGGCGGTGGTGCTCGCCGTAGATGACGCCGATCGGCCTCTGGTATTCGAGGGGACGGTTCACCACGACATCGACGCTTTCCAGCCACTCGTTGAGCGGCGCCCTGTCGGCGGATTCGATGTAGTGGACGAAATCGATGTACTCGGCCCGGGTGAAGTGCACGATCGTCTGCGTCGGCACTTTGTGGAGATGCTCGGCGTGGCGCTCATAGGGCGTGCCTTTGCCGAGCAGCGGGAAGAAGAAAAAACACCGGCGATACTGGTTGATCGCAACAAACTCGTCATCGGCGAATTTGACATTTTTCCACAGCCAGTAATGGCCGCGGCCTTCCGACCACGCAACCCGATCTGAGATGTTGTCGCCGGCCAGGTCATCGATGCCGAGCACGAACGGGGAGAAGAAATCGCCGCGGAATTCGTAGCTGAACGGCAGGTGCGACATCGCGAAAGAGCGTCTTAGCTCAGGCATTGCGCCACGCCGATCAGATATCCCGTTTTCATGATCTTCCCTCCACCCGATAGCCCTTCCCGCGCATGCACCAGTCGATGTACCGCATCGTGCCGCCCGGCTGAGCCATGATGTTGGCGCCCGGATCGTCCGGGTCGTCGCGCCCCAGCGCCGCGTTGGCGACGCCGCCGATCAGCCCGAACATGATCAGCGGGTGCTCGTCGTTGTAGCGGTAGCCGGCGGAGAATGCCTGCGACCGGCAGGTTTCCACGTCCGCATCGTACCGGGCTGGGGTCGCGCCGTTGGCGGCCAGATCGACCGCCGGCTTGTAGGTCAACCCGCAGCCGCAGAGGGCGAGCAGCGGGAGCAGCAGCAATTGCCTACGCACGAGCCGCTCCCACACCGGCTAGGACCGCGAGGCCGAGAAGCACCAGCGCGACCGGCCAAAAGCCGAAGAACAGCATCAGCCCGGCGACCATCAGCAAAAGTCCGACACAAGCCATCACAGCCCCCTCACGATCCCGGCCATCTCGGCGCAGTGCCGCTCCCAGGTCCATCTCGCCGGAATCCCCGCACTTTCTACGACTCGGTTCTCGTATGCCTGATGCAAGGCATAAACGAGCTGATCGACGCTGCCGCCACGAAGCCTGCCCAACGCGATATCCCGCTGTCCAAATTCATCATTCAGGACAATCCGTACTCCGCAGGCCATTGCTTCCATCGCGACGAAATTCGTCCCGCCCTCGCGCCGGTTCGGGAAGATCGCGACATCGACGTTGGCGTACACCTCTGGCATTCGCCAGTTCGGCAGGCTCGGCACCAGCTCGAACTGCTCCGGCGGGATGCCGGCGCGCTGAGTCCAGGCGTGCCAGTTAGGCCGGCCGAGATGCAGGCCCGGCGGCGCGCCGTAGGACACCTTGTCTGCGAAGTCCGAAGCCGTCATCGGGAACGGCGATTGCCACGCGGCGACCAGCAGCGCCTCCGGGTGATCCGCGGCGAACAGCTTGAACGCCTCGATCACGAGGTCGTGGCCCTTGCGCCATTCGGGCTTGCCGCCGGAGAAGACCCGAAACCGGCCATCGTCCTGCCGGTTCCGAACACCGGGATTGAACAGCACCGGATCGACACCCTCGTGGCACAGCCTGGCCGCGATGCCTTTGTCGACCAGGAAGTCCCGCGTCCAGCAGCTCGCCGTCACCACTGCGTCATAGGGCTTCAGACGCTCGATGTTGGCCCCGACGCTATCGGTGTCCTCGAATACGATGCAGCCGACATTCGGTCGCCCGCGCAGCCGCTTGCCATAGGCGACCGGGATTTCCTGGCAGTCGTTGCCGAGCGCGACCAGCACCGGCGCGTCGATTATGATTTCGGGGCCGCCGGGCGCGAGGATTTGCGCCTGCACGTTGCGGGACTGCTTCAGCCGCTCGGCGAGGATCGCTCCGCGAGGATCGTCCGGCCCCAACGTAGCGGTCAGTTCGGGCGAAGCCGATGTTGCCGTTCCGGGCCAATAAAGCGCGCAGTTGAGGCCGCGGATGCCCCAGCCGTGGAATGAAGCGATCGGCCAGGAAAAGATGACCTCGGAAGGGTCAGCCATCGACCCACGTCCCATTTCCCTCGGCGATCAACGCCTCGAATTTGTCCGCTTCCGGGTTCTCCCCGAAATCCTCGCCGCGGATCAGCGTCGGGCCGCCGGGGACCGCCGGCAATTCCGAAAACCGGCGCACCACCCGCACGTCGTCTTTGTCAGGCGTCGCGAACCGGGCGAATGCGATCTGCGTCCAGCCCCGTTTTCGCGCCTCGGCGACCCCGGACTGCTCGGTAGCCGCGATCAGAAATTTTATCCTGCTCATGGGGGCGTCCTGTATTCGTCAGCGGCCTGTTTGGCCATAAATCCATTGGAGCGTTGCGACCGATACCGCGACCGGGCCGCGCAGCGTAAGGGGCGGCAATCCTCGACGAAGAGTAACCGGGTTTTCGATCCTCGCCTGCCATCCCCACGGGAGCGGCGCCCACTGCTGGTACGGCA
>DATLTH010000188.1:0-2886 GCA_035533695.1 Allostellaceae bacterium
CGCGCCGCTGACGGCGATCCCGACATCGGCCTGCTTCAGCGCCGGCGCGTCGTTGACGCCATCGCCGGTCATGCCGACGATGCGGCCGGCCCCCTGCAATGCCTTGACGATCGCGAATTTGTGCTCGGGAAAGACGCGGGCGAACCCGTCTGCGGCAAGGATCTGCGGCAATTTGTCGATCGGCGCCTTGTCGCCGAAGATGGTATCCGCGACGACGATGTTGCGGCCGAGATCCAGCTGGCCGGCGATCTCGCGGGCGATCGCCTCGTGGTCCCCTGTCACCATCTTGACATCGACCCCCATCGCACGGGTCGCCTTGATCGTTGCAGCGCCATCGTCGCGCGGCGGGTCGAACAGCGGCAACAGGCCGAGATAGCGCCATCCAGGGCCATCGTTGCGGGCGACTCCGAGAGTACGGTAGCCCCTGCCGGCATCTTCCTCGACGAGCGCGTCAACGGCGCGGCGTTCCTCAGGGGTCAGGGCACAGAGATCAAGGATGACCTGCGGTGCGCCCTTGACGACTGTGAACCGCTTCCCGGCATGCTCGATTTCAGCTTCGGCGCGCTTGGCAACCGGGTCGAAGGGATGAAACGCGCGCACGCTGAACCCGTCGAGCGCCGACGCCGCGGGGGTCGCGACCAGGACCGCGCTGTCGATCGCGTCCGGCGCGTCCCGGCGCGAGGCGAGCGCGGCCGCCGTGAGCAGCTCTTCCGTTGCGACGCCGGCGGCCGGCTGCGGATCGCCGAGGGTCAGCTCGTTCTTGGTCAGGGTGCCCGTCTTGTCGGAGCACAGCGTATCCATGCCGGCCAGCTCTTCGATCGACACCAGACGGGAGACAATCGCCTTCAGCCGCGCCAGGCGCTCGGCGCCGACCGCCATCGTCACCGACAGCACGGCCGGCAATGCGACCGGGATCGAGGCGACCGCCAGAATCAGCGAGAATTGCACCATCTCGAGCACCGGATCACGGCGGAACAGGCCGGCCACCACGATCGTCAGGACGAGGCCGACGGTGGTGAGAATGAGGAAGTTGCCGATACGCAGGACCGCGCGCTGAAAGTGCGAGACGGCTCCTGCCTGCTGAACGAGGCGGGCGGTGCGGCCGAAATAAGTGTTCATGCCGGTCGCGGTCACCACCGCGGTCATCTCGCCCTGCTTGGCGATCGAGCCGGAATAAGCCTCGTCCCCCGATTTCTTGTCGACCGGCAGTGATTCGCCGGTCAGCGCCGATTGATCGACGCTGAGATAGGCGCCCTCGGCAAGCTTCACGTCGGCTGGGACGATGCCGCCAAGCTTGATCAGCACGAGATCGCCGAGTACGAGAAAGCGGGCCTCGATATCCTGCCAAGTCCCGTCCCGCTTGACGCGGGCCTTCAGCGCCAATCGCTGCTTCAGCAGTTCGATCGCGTTATCGGCCTTGAACTCCTGCCAGAAGCCGACCCCCGCGTTGATCAACAGCATCGCGAGGATGATCGCGAGATCGTCCCAGTGCCCCAGCACCGCCGACAGCGCCGCGGCGGCCTCGATCATCCACGGGATCGGGCCCCAGAAGAATTGCAACAGGCGTTCGAGCGTGCCGATATGGTGCTCGGCGAGGGCGTTCTCGCCGTATTGCGCCAGCCGACGCTCCGCTTCCGCTTGGGTCAGGCCGGCGGTTTCAATGTCGGGGCTCGGCGCAACCGCATCCGGCACACGAAGCGGTGCTGCGAGATAGCTGTCCATCATTGCCTCACCATCTCGATTTTCTCGCCCGGTTTGATCGCGATCGAAAGTCATCGCCGGTCATCGACATGCGTCCCGCGCCCTGTCGCACACGACGCGCCGCGTGTGGCGCGCGATCATCAGATCCTCGTCGGTCGGGATCACCCAGGCCGAAACCCGGCTGTCGCGGCGGGTGATGCATGTGGCGCCGGCTGCGTTGGCGGCGGGATCGAGCTGGATGCCGAGCCACGCCGCCCCCTCGCACACGCGCTTTCTGATCGGCGCCGCGTGCTCGCCGATGCCGGCCGTGAAGACGATGCCGTCGAGCCCGCCGAGCGAGGCGGCGAGCGCCCCGATCTCCCGCACGATGCGGAAGACGAAGAGATCGACGGCCTCGGCGGCGCGCGGGTCGGAACTCCCGAGCAAGGCGCGCATGTCGCTGCCGATCCCGGAAACGCCCAAGAGACCGGACCGGCGGTAGAGCAGGTCCTCGAGACGCGCGGCGTCGAAGCCGCGCTCCTGCAGCAGGTAGAGGACGACGCCGGGATCGAGGGCGCCGCAGCGCGTCCCCATCGGCAGGCCGTCGAGCGCGGTGAAGCCCATCGTCGTGTCGACGCTCTTGCCGGCGTGCATCGCACACAGGCTCGCGCCGTTGCCGAGATGCGCGACGATTACCCGGACACGTGCGATCTGTGGCGCGATCTCGGTCAGGGCACCGGCAATATATTCGTAGGAAAGCCCGTGGAAACCGTATCGCCTGACGCCCGACGCCTCGAACTCGCGCGGCAGGGCAAAGCGCATGGCAACCGGCGCGGCCGTGCGGTGGAAGGCGGTGTCGAAGCACGCGACCTGCGGCAAGTCCGGGCGGATCCTGGCAACCGTCCGGATCGCCGCAAGATTGTGCGGCTGGTGCAGCGGCGCCAAGGGTATGAGGCGATCGAGCTCGGCGAGCACGCCGTCATCGATCAGGACCGGGGTCGTGAACGAGGTTCCGCCATGAACGACACGGTGCCCCGCAGCGACGATCCGGCCCCGCCCGCGCTGAGTCTCGATCCAGCCGATCAGTTCGGCGAGGAAGCTTTCGTGTGCGCGCGCCGCACCGTCATCCCACCGCCTCTCGGCCAAGATCCGGCCGGCTGCGTCCACCGCCCGAAAGCGCGGCGCCGTGCCGATCCCCTCGATCTC
>DATLTH010000189.1:0-10464 GCA_035533695.1 Allostellaceae bacterium
GAGCGCGCCGATCTCTACCGCGAGCGCTCGCCCTTGACCCATGCCGACCGGCTGCAATGCCCGGTCATCTTCTTTCAGGGCAGCGACGACCGGGTGGTGCCGCCCAACCAGACCGAGATGATGGTCGAGGCGTTGCGCCGCCGCGGCATCCCGACCGGCTATCTGCTGTTCGCCGGCGAGCAGCACGGCTTTCGCCGCGCCGACAACATCAAGCGCGCGCTCGACGCCGAACTCTATTTCTATGCGTCGCTGGTCTTCCGCACCCGGCTGAGTTTTTGACGCGGCCTCTATCGTATCTCGCCGACCGGCGGCATCTGCAGCACCCCGGGGTCCCGCATCAGCGTCTCGATCGCGGAAAGCACGCCGGCGACGCCGCCGGCGATGCCTCGTGGCATCGCCAGGGTGGCTCCCTCACCGTCGCCCTCGCTGTCGGTGAGGCGATCGTAAATCTGTTCGAAGGCGCCCTTCTTGCGCGGGAAAACGACGAGCCTCACCGGTTTGTCGGCCCCAATCTTCGCGGCTTCCTTGGCGAGACGCAGCGCGACGTCGTAACCGCCGAGCGCATCGACCAGGCCGTTCGCCTTGGCGTCCTCGCCCGACCAGACGCGTCCCTTCGCGACCGCTTCGACCTGTGCCGCGGTCAGATGCCGGCCGGCGGCGACATGCGCCTTGAAGCCGCGATAGGTCGCATCGAGAAAGGCGTCGAGCCGCTCGTGGGCGGAAGGCGAGAAATCCTCGAATGCGCTGAACATCGTGGCATTGGCGCCGAGCTGCGCCGATTCGTCGGTGATGCCGAGCTTGTGCAGCAGATCGGCGATGACGAACTTGCCCGCCAGGACGCCGATCGACCCGGTCAATGTCGCCGGCTCGGCAACGATCTTGTCGGCAGGCGCGGCGATGTAATAGCCGCCCGAACCGGCGACGCTGCCCATCGACACGATGACCGGCTTGCCGCGCTCGCGCGCCCGCACGACCTCGCGCCACAGCGTCTCCGAGGCGACCGCCGAGCCGCCGGGGCTGTCGATGCGAAAGAGGATCGCGCGCACGTTGCGATCGCTGGAGGCCTGACGCAGGGCGCGCGCAACCTTGCGGGCGCTGAGTTCAGCGGTGCCGGTAAGCGTACCGAGCCTGTCGCTGTCCGCGGTGATCAGGCCGGTGCCGTAGATCAGTGCGATCTTCGGGCCGCTGTCGTGCGGCCGGCCGGCACCCTCGAGATAGCGCGACAGCGAGACCAACCTGGCGCCTTTCCCGGCGCGCTGCCGCGCCCGGGCGATCGCCTCGTCGCGATAGCCGATGTCATCGACCAGCCCGGCCTTTTTCGCCTCGTCGGCGAGGAACGGCCCGCGATCCATCAGCGCGGCAACCTGCGGAGTCGGCAGATGGCGGCCGGCGGCGATGCCGCGCACGATTTGCCCGGCGCTCGAACTCAACAGCGACCGGATCTCCTCGCGCTGCGGCGGCGTCATCGCGGTTTTGGTGAAGACGTTCATCGCGGTCTTGTATTCCTTGCGCTCCGCAAAGCTGGGGAGGATGCCGAGCTTGTCGAGCGCGCCGCGAAGGAACGGGGTCTGCGCCTGCAGCCCGATCAGGCCGACCGATCCCAGCGGCTGCAGCCAGATATCGTCGAACGCGGTTGCCAGATAGTAGGGCCTTGTCCCCGGGCCGAATTCTCCGAAGCTGTCGGAAAAGGCGATCGCAAACTTGCCCTTGGCCCGGAAGTTGCTGATGGCGTCGCGCAGTTGCTGGCAGGTGGCGAGGCCGAGCGCGTCGTTGCCGAGGCGGGCGTAGAGCCCCTTGACGCGCGGATCGGCGGCGGCGCGATCGAGCGTGTCGACCACATCGCGCAAGGTCTGCGTATTTCCGAAGGCCAGCCGCGACAAGCGATCCTTCCCGGCTCCGTCGGCGAGGCTGTGGGTAAAATCGGCGTCGAGCACGATCGTGCCGGGGAGGTTCGGCCGGCTCTCGGCGAATTTCCAGAACGCGACACCGCCCCCGACGACCAGAAGCAGGGTCACGATCCCGATTGTGGCGAAGAGGCCGACAAGAAAGCGGCGCATGGCGATCTTGTTCCTTGAGCAGGGATTCTGCCGGCGGCGATCTTAGCGTTCCGGCATGCCGCACGCGAAGCGTTCAAGATCGCGCCCGGCAGTGCTACATAGGGCGGGAGGAATGAGGAGGTGAAGATGGACGACAAGACCCGCACCGAGCTCGAAGCCGCGACGTTCCGCACCCTGGTCGCGCATCTGCGCGAGCGCAACGACGTGCAGAACATCGATCTGATGAACCTCGCCGGCTTCTGCCGCAACTGCCTGTCGCGATGGTACCGCGAGGCCGCCGAGAAGGACGGGATCACGCTCAGCGACCCCGAAGCGCGCGAGATCGTCTACGGCATGCCGTATGATGAATGGCGCAAGAAAAACCAGAAAGAGGCGACAGCCGAGCAGAAGGCCGCCTTCGCCGCTGCTCCGCCGAAGCATTGACGCACGCGCATAGGGTGGGGGGACGATGCCCGAAGTTGGGGGGATTGCCGGCGAGCGGCTGCGCTCGCTGATCGAGCGCATCGAACGGCTCGAAGAGGAAAAGCGCACGCTCGCCGAGGACATCAAGGAGGTCTTCGCCGAGGCCAAAGGCAGCGGCTTCGACACCAAGATCATGCGTCAGATCATCAGGATCAGGCGGATGGACAAGGACGATCTCGACGAGCAGGAAACCTTGCTCGACATCTACAAGCGGGCGCTTGGGATGCTGCCGGAGGTTGCCGGCGCAGCGGCCGAGTAGACAACGACACCGGCCCGCTGCGCCTGGCGACGGGCGGAGCGGGAATTTTGGGAGGTCCGATGCAATCCACCGACCCCGCGACCGCGCCCAGCCCGCATCTGGCCGCGCGCCCCGAATGGCTGGCCTTGCGCCCGGAGGAGATTATCGAGCCGGACCTGCCGATCGTCGACCCGCACCATCATCTGGTCGACCGCGCCAACACCGGCCGCTATCTGCTCCCCGAATTGCTGGCCGATACGAACACCGGGCACAACATCATCGCGACGGTCTACCTCGAATGGCTGTCGATGTACCGCGCGGACGGCCCCGCCGAGATGCAGCCGGTAGGCGAGGTCGAGTTTGCGGGCGGCGTCGCCGCGATGGCCGCCAGCGGCACATACGGCAAGACCCAGGTTTGCGCCGGCATCGTCGCCCATGCCGATCTGATGCTCGGCGAGCGCGTCGAGCCGGTGCTGGAGGCGATGATCGCGGCCGGCGGCGGGCGCTTTCGCGGCATCCGCTACATCACCGCTTCGCATCCCGACGACGCGGCGCGCGGCTCCTCGGTCAACCGGCCGGCGAGGCTGTTGATGGAGCCGAAATTGCGCGCGGGCTTTGCCCGGCTGCACCCGCTTGGCCTCAGCTTCGACGCCTTCATGTACCACACCCAGCTCGGCGAACTGGCCGACCTCGCCCGCGCCTTCCCGGAGACGCCGATCGTGCTGAACCATGTCGGCGGGCCGATCGGCATCGGCCCCTATGCCGGACGGCGCGAGGAGGTGTTCGCCGAGTGGCGCGCGCGGATCGAGGAAGTGGCGCGCTGCCCCAATGTGCATGTCAAGCTCGGCGGCCTCGGCATGCGGCTGTTCGGCTTCGACGTGCATGAGGGCGCGCTGCCGCCAAGTTCGGAACAACTCGCCGCGCTGTGGCGCCCCTATATCGAAACCTGCATCGCGGCGTTCGGGGCCGATCGCGCAATGTTCGAAAGCAACTTTCCCGTCGACAAGGGCAGCGGCAGCTATCAGGTGTTCTGGAACGCCTTCAAGCGCCTCGCCGCCGCCGGTTCGGCCGCCGACAAGGCGGCGCTCTTCGCCGGCACCGCGAGCCGCTTCTACCGGCTCGGCTTGGGCTGATCCCCGCCGGCGGCGCCGCCGGACTTCGGTGGCGGCGGACCCGCGGCGAGTGCGGCTGTCGCCTGCGCGATCCGCTGCCGCACGATCGGCAGCCATTCGGCATCTTTCGGCGAATCCGCGGCCAGCGCGGTCCAGGCCTCGATTGCGCCCTTGATGTCGCCCTGCTGCAATTGCGCCAATGCCAGGTAATAGCGCGCGCGCGGCGCGGTTTCCGGGTCTTTGAGCGCGGTCTCGAACGCCCCCTGCGCGGCCGGCGTCACCGTGCCGCCGGCCGCCAGCACCAGCGCCTCGCCCCAATCGCCGAGGATGTCGGCGCGGTGCCCGGACAGATCGACGGCGTGATGGTAGGCGTCGGCGCCTTCCTGGTAATGGCCGATGCTCAATTCCGAGCGGGCCAAGAGCAGCCAGCCGGTCAGGTCTTCGGGATGCTGTTTCAGATGCGCCGCGAGCTTGGCGATGGCCTCGTTCAGATCGATGTTGGGGCTGTTCGCGGCGACCGGATTGGTGGCGGCGACATGGCGCTCGGCAAAGGGCCGGTCGGGCATGGAGGGCGAGCCGAGATGCCAATAGATCGCCCAGGCCGCGACCGGCAGCAGCAGGATCGCGACCACCGCTGCGGCGAGCGGTTTCGGGTCGGCGGCTTGTTCGCCCTCGCCCGGATGCAAAGCGAGGATGCGGCGGCTGATCTCGGTGCGCGCCGCTTCGGCCTGATCGCCGGCAATCAGCCCGCGCGCCACGTCGCGCTCGACCTCGGCCAACTGGTCGCGATAAACCGCGAGGTTGTAGGCGTCGCGCGATGCCGGCCCGCCCCGGCGCAGCAACAGCGGAACCAGCAATATCGCCAACGTCAGCGAGGTCAGGCCGAGCAGCGCGACGGCCAGCCCGCCGCTCAACGCCGGCGCCTCTCGCCGAGCACCGCCGCGAGCTGCGCTTGCTCGTCGGGGCTCAGCGGCAGCGGCGTCGCGCCCCCTCTCCGGCTTCGATAAAACCGGACTATCGCCACGCCGCCCAGCGCCAGGATCACCACGGGGCCACCCCACAGCAGGATCGTGCTGGTTTCAAAGGGCGGCCGCAGCAGTACGAAATCGCCGTAGCGCGAGCGGATATAGGCAATGACCTGCCGGTTGCTGTCGCCCGCCGCGATGCGTCGGCGCACCAGAAGACGCAGATCATGCGCGAGATCGGCCTCGCTATCCTCGATCGACTGGTTGCGGCAGACGAGGCAACGCAGCTCGCTTCCGACCTGCTCGGCCCGCGCTTCGAGCGCCGGATCGGCCAGCATCTCGTCGGGGCGCACCGCGTAGGCCGGCGTCACCGCACAGATCGCGGCAAACGCCAGGGCGGCGAAGAAGGCTCGCATCATTTCCCGAGCCGCGCCACCAGCGGCAGCACGGTCTGCTCGATATCGGCCTCGGTCAGCGGGCCGACATGCTTGTAGCGGATGTGCCCGGAGGGATCGACGATGAAGGTTTCGGGCACTCCGTAGACACCCCAATCGATGGCGACCCGCCCGTCATCGGCCCCGATCCGCGTGTAGGGGTTGCCGAGTTCGCTGATCCACGCCAGCGCGGCGTCCTTTTTGTCCTTGTAGTTGATGCCGTAGATCGCGACCCGCTTCGTCCGGGCGAGCGCAATGAGCACGGGATGCTCGACGCGGCAGGGCGCGCACCACGAGGCGAAGGTGTTGACCAGGCTGACATGCCCCTGAAGATCGGCCGTGCCAAACCCCTTCTGCCCGGTTGCCAGCGGCGGCAACGTAAATTGCGGCGCCGGCTTGTCGATCAGCGGCGAGGGCAGCACGTTGGTGTCGACGCCGAGCCCGACATAAAACCCCGCCGCCAGCAGAACGAACAGAGCCGCCGGCAGCAGGTAGATCAGCCGCCGCCGGGTCATTCCGCCGCCTGAACTCCCGCCGCCGAGACCGGGCGCGCCCGCCGGGCCGGGGCGCCGACGCGGTGGCGCCGGTCGCTCAGCGAAACGAGGCCGCCCAGCGCCATCGCCGCCGCGCCGAGCCAGATCCACGGCACCAGCGGGTTGTAGTAGAGGCGCAGCACATAACCGCCCTTGCCGTCCGGGTCGCCGATCACCGCGTAGACATCGGACAGGAGGTTGGTGCGGATCGCCACTCCGGTTTGCGAGCCGTCCTCGACCGGATAAAAGCGCTTCTCCGGATGCAATGTCGCGATCTCGTCGCCGCCGCGCAGCAGCCGCATGTCGGCGCGGGTCGCGGTGTAATCGGGGCCGCGCACTTCGCTGACCCCGTCGAACGCGATCGTGTAGCCGGCGAGCTCGAAGGATTGCCCCGGGCGGCCGGTCACGACGCGTTGCTCGGTCCAGGCATTGGAGCCGGTGATCCCGGCGATCACCACCGCCATGCCGGCATGGGCAAAGGTCATGCCCCAGGCGGACCGCGGCAGATGCAATGCCCGGCGCAACACGCCCGAGAGCGGCTCGGCGAAGAGGCGCACCCGCTCGGCGAATTCGGCGATCGTCGCGGTCAACAGCCAGGCGGCCAAGGCCAGGCCGCAGGCGGCGCCGACCGAACGCGCTCCGGTCGCGATCAGCACCACCAATGCCACCGCCGCGGTCGCGACGAAGGCCCATTTGAGCCGGCCCAACGCGGCGGCAAGATCGCCGCGCTTCCACGGCAGCATCGGCCCGACCGCCATCGCGACAAGCAAGGGCACCATGATCGGCACAAAGGTCATCCTGTAGAAGGGTGGGCCGACCGACACCCTCTGATGCGCCACGACATCGAGGAACAAGGGATAGAGCGTGCCGAGCAACACCGTCGCCGCCGCGGTCGTCAGCAGCAGGTTGTTCAGCAGCAGCCCGCCTTCGCGCGAGATCGGCGCAAACAGCCCGCCGCCGGCGATAACCGGCGCGCGCCAGGCGTACAGCAAGAGGGCGCCGCCGGTGTAGACGCCGAGCATCAAGAGAATGAAGACGCCGCGGCGCGGGTCGGAGGCGAAGGCGTGGACCGAAGTCAATACCCCCGACCGCACCAGGAAGGTGCCAATGAGGCTCAGCGAAAAGGTGAGGATCGCCAGCAGAATGGTCCAGGCCTGCAATGCGTCGCGCTTTTCGACGACGATCGCCGAGTGCAGCAAAGCCGTACCGACCAGCCACGGCATGAACGAGGCGTTCTCGACCGGGTCCCAGTACCACCACCCGCCCCAGCCGAGCGTGTAATACGACCACCAGCTGCCCATCGCGATGCCGATCGTCAGGGCGCACCACGCCGCCAAAGTCCACGGCCGCACCCAGCGCGCCCAGGCCGGGTCAACCCGGCCCTCGATCAAGGCCGCGATCGCAAAGCAGAACGAGATCGAAAACCCGACATAGCCGAGATAGAGCATCGGCGGGTGAAAGGCGAGGCCGCGGTCCTCCAATATCGGGTTGAGCCCGGCGCCGTCGGCCGGCACCGGCCACAGCCGCAGAAACGGGTTCGAGGTCAATAGGATGAAGAGCAGAAACCCGACCCCGATCATCGCCTGCACTGCCAGCACGCGGGCGCGCAAGCCCGGCGGCAGGTTGCCGCTGAACAACGCGACCGCCGCGCCGAACAGCCCGAGGACGAACACCCACAGCAGCATCGAGCCCTCGTGGTTGCTCCACACGCCGGTCAGCTTGTAGAGCAGCGGCTTCATGCTGCTCGAATTGGCCGCAACATTGGCGAGCGAGAAGTCGCTGACCGCGTAGGCGTGCATCAGCGCGAAAAACGCGATTGCGACAAACAGGAACTGGGCGAATGCCGCCGGCCGCGCCCAGGCCGTCAACAGCGGATCGTTGCGCGCCGCGCCGATGAGCGGCACCACCGCCTGCAAAACCGCGACGCAGAGCGCCAGCACAAGCGCAAAATGGCCGATTTCGTCGATCACGGCATCATCCCGGTCAGATCACGGGGGGCAGCAAGCGGGTGCGGTTCAAGGGCATCATATCACGATCCCTTACCCCGGCTCGGCGCGAAACCGGGAACCTGCGACACCATGGTGCCGCGCGCCTCGGCCGGCGGCGGCCTGACGGAGAAAGCTGCGCGCCTGCCGGGGCTACCCTCGCCGCGGCTCGCGGCTGAGGCCGCGGGCGGCGAGGGCGGCGAGGTAGTCGCGCCAGCGTTTGTCGTGCTCGACGCCGAGCTGGTAGAGATAGCTCCAGGAATAAATGCCGGTGTCGTGCAGATCGTCGAAGTTGATCCGCACCGCGTAATTGCCGACCGCTTCGAGGTCGAGGATGCCGACCTGGGCGCGCTCGGCGACGATGATCTTCTCGCCCGGCCCATGCCCCTGCACCTCGGCCGACGGGCTCTCGACCCGCAAATATTCGGCCGGCAGGCTGAAATGTTTGCCGTCGTCAAACTCGATGTCGAGCCGCTTTTCGGCGCGTTTCAGGCGCAGTTCGACCGGCCACGGCTGGCTCTGGCCCTGGCTCTGGCTCACGGCGACGCCGTGCGCCGCGGCGTCTTCTCGTCGTCGCGCAGCGGGCGCGCCTCGTCGACCAGCATGATCGGGATGCCGTCGCGGATCGGGTAGGCAAGGCCAGCCTCGTCGCTGATCTATTCCTGCGCCGCGCGGTCATAGCGCAACGGCGCCTTGGTCAGCGGGCAGACCAGGATTTCCAACAGTTTCGGGTCGATATCGGAGGGTTCTTCCATCGCCGTCTCCCGGCCGCCGGGCGCGCTCGGCGGCAATCAGTGGCGCGTGCCGCCGCCGCCGCCGTCTTCTTCGCTGCCCGGCTCGATCGCCGCCATCTCGACCAACGCCGTCAGCAATTGCGCCCGCGCGTCGGGGTCGGCAGCTTCGAGCAATGCCTGCTTCTCGCTCGGCGCGAACGGGCAAGCCATCGCCAGCGAGGTGACCAGATATTCGCTCGGCGCCTTCTCGATCGCCTCGAAATCGGCCGAGATCCGGCGCTGCGCGAAATAGCTCCGCAGGCCGCGCAACAGGCGGGTGCGGTCGAAACCGGGCTCCTGCTGGGAGGCGCGGTCGTGCGCGTAGGGCTGCCAGTCGGGAACGACCCGGCGATAGCCGGAGACGAGCGGCAATTCTTCGACGATGCGGAAGCGCGAGACCCCGGTCAGCGTGATCAGATAGCGCCCGTCATCGCCCTCGCTGAACTGGGTCAGGCGCCCGGCGCAGCCGACCGGGTAGACCGGCGGGCTGAGGCCGCCGCCGCCGCGGTTGTCGTCCTGCGGATCGCTCGGCTGGACCATGCCGATGAGGCGCTCGCCGCCGAGCGCGTCGCGGGTCATCGCCAGATAGCGCGGCTCGAAAATGTTGAGCGGCAGCCGTCCGCGCGGCAACAGCAGCACCCCGGTCAGCGGGAAGATCGGCAATACGCCGGGAAGCACGACCGGCTCGCGCGTGCTCGGACGGTCGTTCATCTGGCGGCGATCCCCATGACGGCTTCCCTTACGAAAACATCAGCGCCGACAGGCGCCGCCGCGCGCTCAACGTCAGCGGGTCGGTCGGCCCCATCACCTCGAACAGCTTGACGAGCTGCCGCCGCGCCGCCTGCTCGTCCCAGTTGCGGTCGCGCTTAAACAGGGTGAGCAATTCGTCGATCGCCGCCTCGCGATCGCCGGCGCCGAACAAGGCCGTCGCCAGCTCGAAGCGCGCCTCGTGATCGTCCGGGTTCTGCTCGATCCGGGCGCGCAGTTTGCCGGCCGAGCCCATCGCCTTCTGCGCCTGCTCGGCGAGGTCGAGGGCCGAGTGGGCGGCGGCGATTTCGGCGTGCTTGGCGAGATCCTTGGGCACCTGGCCGAGCACCTGCGTCGCCTTGTCGAGATCGCCCCGCCCGATCAGCGCGCGGGCGAGGCCGGCAATCGCCTCGGCATGATCGGGTTCGCGCTGCAGCACTTGCGAATAGAGCGTCGCGGCGGTGTTGTGGTCGCCGGCTTGCGCCGCCTCCTTGGCCATCTCGATCGCCTGCTCGATCGGCGAGGGGCCTGCAGCCGCGCCGCCGAGGCGCTGAACGAACTGCTTGACCTGGCTCTCCGGCAGGGCGCCGACAAAGCCGTCGACCGGCCGCCCGTCCTTGAACGCATAGACCGCCGGGATCGACTGGATGCGCATCTGCGTCGCGATTTCCGGGTTGTCGTCGATGTTGAGCTTGACCATGCGCACGGCCCCGCCGGTGGCGCGCACAACCTTTTCGAGGATCGGCCCCAACTGCTTGCACGGGCCGCACCACGGCGCCCAGAAATCGACAATGACCGGCTGGTCGAACGACGCATCGACGACCTCGGCCATGAATTCGGCCGTGGTCACGTCCTTGATGGGCGCCGCCCCGGCGCCAGCAACGCCGATCATAGGTTCATTCGCCATGCCGTCAGTCTCCCGCGATGCTCTCCAGAACATGGCCGCAGGGCCGCGCGATGACAAGCGCCACCGCGCCGCCGCGGCGGTTTTCAATTCGTCGCCGCAGCGGGCGCGATCGCGTCGAGATCGACGATGCGCGGCCGATGTCCGCAGGCCGCGATGAAGCGCAAGAGATCGGCGGCGGCAATCGCGGTGGTGCGGTCGTTTTCGAGCGGGTGGTAGTTGAGCGGATCGTGGTCGAGCATGGCTTTGTCAAG
>DATLTH010000190.1:0-2888 GCA_035533695.1 Allostellaceae bacterium
TTGAGAAAAGCCGGCAACGCCGCGGCGACGTCATCGTCGGTCCAGCCGGGAAGCTGGGCAAAATCCGTCGGGGTCAGCATCAGGCGGCCGCCGGGATGGCTCGGCACTTCGGCGGCGGTCAGGCCCTGCACGGCGCAGGCCGCCAGCGCAATCGTGATGCCGAAAATCCCCAGGTGGCGTAACAGGCGCGATCGTTTCATCGGTTTCTGCAACGAGTTGTTATCCCCGAGGGCCGGGACATCGCGGCGCACGGCGCGAACATCTCTGGGTAAGGCCAAAACTCTAACTTTCGGTGAATGCGATGCCAACCGCCGTGCGGCTTGCGCGGCGTCGTCGCCTCGGGGCAAGATTTTGCCCGGTTACGCGAGGGAGCGCGCCCGCCCGATGCCCGCTGCCGACCCGCCGCGCCTGCCGCTCGCAGGCATCACCGTTCTCGATTTCGGCCAGATCTTTCAGGGCCCCTACGCGACCCTGCTGATGGCCAAGGCCGGCGCCGACGTGATCAAGATCGAGCCGCTGTCGGGCGAGCCGCTGCGCCGCCGCGCCGCGCCGGGCACCACCGCGACCCTGCCGTTTGCAATGCTCAACCAGAACAAGCGCGGCGTGACGCTGAACCTCAAGCACGAGCGCGGGCGGGCGCTGTTGTTCGAGATGGCGCGGCGCGCCGATGTGCTGTTGGAGAATTTCTCGCCCGGCACGATGGACGATCTCGGCGTCGGCTGGAGCGTGCTGCAAGAGATCAACCCGCGCCTCATCTACGCCACCGGCTCGGGCTTCGGCATCACCGGGCCGGACCGCGACAACCTGGCGATGGACCTGACGATCCAGGCCGCGTCGGGGATCATGAGCGTGACCGGCGCGCCGGACGGGCCGCCGATGAAGGCCGGCCCGACCCTCGTCGACTACATGGGCGGCATCCACCTCTACGCCGCGGTGCTGACCGCGCTCTACGAGCGCGACCGCAGCGGCCGCGGCACGCTGTGCGAGGTGGCGATGCAGGAGACGGTGTATCCGAGCCTCGCGGCGAGTTTCGAATACTACCACCGCACCGGACAGCCGCCGCCGCGCACCGGCAATCGCCAGGCCGGGCTGTCGACCGCGCCGTACAACGTCTATCCGGCCGCCGACGGGCATGTCGCGATCCACATCGTCACCGAAGGGCACTGGAAGAATCTGGTCAAGGCGATGGGCCGCGAAGAGCTGGCCGCCGATCCGCGCTTTGCGACCAACGCCGACCGCATCGCCCATCTCGACGAGATCGACGCGGCCGTCGCGGAGTGGACGCAGGCCCTGCCCAAGATGGAGATTTTCGCCCTCGCCAAGGCCGGCCGCATCCCGTGCGCGCCGGTGCGCACCGCTCCCGAGATCATGGCCGACCCACATATGCACGAGCGCGGCTTTCTCGAAGAAATCGATCACCCCGAACTCGGCCGCATTACGGTGCCGACGACGCCGCTGCGGCTGCACGGGACGGACCGGCCCGCGTCTCGCCCGAGCCCGACGCCCGGCCAGCACAATGCCGAAGTTTATGGCGGCTGGCTCGGCCTCTCCGCGGCCGAGATCACGGCGCTGAAGGACGCGGGTGCGATATGAAACGACTTACCCTCGCCCGTCGCGCTGCGCGCGCCACCCTCTCCCGCATGCGGGAGAGGGAAGGGGCCCGCGCCGAAGGCGTGGGAAGGGTGAGGGGCCACTGCGCAGGAGGGAAAGATGACTGATCTGGGTTTGCCGCGGGCTGAGCGCCCCGAAGAAATCGGCCTGTCGTCGGAGCGGCTCGGCCGCATCACCGCGACGCTGCGGAACGATGTCGAGCGCCGGCTGATCCCCGGCGCGGTGATGATGATCGCGCGCGGCGGACGGGTCGGCTATGCCGAAACGTTCGGCTTTCGCGACCGCGAGGCCGGGGCGGCGATGGGGCTCGACGCGATCTTCCGCATCGCCTCGATGACCAAGCCGATGGTTTCGGTCGCGGCGATCATGCTGGCCGAGGAGGGAAGGCTCGACCTTACGGCACCGGTCGCCGACTACATCCCCGAATTCGCCGGCCTTACGGTCGGGGTCGAGCGGCGCAAGGCGCAGCGGGTGATGACGGTGCAGGATCTGCTGCGCCACACCTCGGGCCTCACCTATGCCGCGTTCGGCGATTCGCCGGTGCAGATGATGTGGCGCGACGCCAAGCTGATGGACGAGAGCCAGACCAACGCCGAGCTGGTGGCCAAGCTGGCGCAGCTGCCGCTGATGTTCGAGCCGGGCACGACCTGGGAATACAGCATGTCGACCGACGTGCTCGGCCGCGTCGTCGAGGTGGCGTCGGGGCGGGACCTTGCATCGCATATCGCGGCGCGCATCGCCGGTCCGCTCGGCCTGGCCGACACCGGGTTTGCCGCCGAGGGCAAGGCCGAGCGCATCGCTCAGCCGCAGACCGATTCGAGCGGCCAGCGCCCGCCGATGCGCGACCCGTCGCGTCCGGCCAACTGGTTTTCAGGCGGCGGCGGCATGGTGTCGACCGCGCGCGACTACCTGCGGTTCTGCCAGATGCTGCTCGACGGCGGCGCGCTTGAAGGCACGCGGCTGCTGGCGCCGAAATCGGTCGTGCACATGGCGAGCGACCACCTGCCGCCGGGCTGCGCATACGGCGACACCGCCCGGGCCCGATTTGGCGCGCTCGCTCCGGTGCCCGAGATGGGCTACGGCTTCGGCCTCGGCTTCTGCGTGCGCAAGGCGCAGGGGATGTCGCCGGTGCCCGGCTCGGTCGGCGAATTCTTCTGGGGCGGGGTGCACGGCACGTATTTCTGGATCGATCCGCAGGAGCGGATGGTCGTCGTGGTGATGATGCAGGCGCCGGATCAGCGGCTGCACTATCGCTACCTGTCGCGCCACCTGGTGTA
>DATLTH010000191.1:0-4073 GCA_035533695.1 Allostellaceae bacterium
TGCCAGCCGCGTCCACCCTGGCCGGCGGGACCATTATCCGCCATATACGGGCGATGTCTTCACCCGTGATCTTCGTCGAGAGCCTTGTCAAGCGCTATGGCGCCACCGTCGCGGTCGATGGCATCGGCTTTGCGGTCGAGCGCGGCGTCACCGCGGCCTTGCTCGGCGGCAACGGCGCCGGCAAGACGACCACCCTGTCGATGCTGTTGGGCCTCTTGCTGCCGACCTCGGGCACGGTCGAGGTGTTCGGCGAGGATGTCGTGCGGCACCGCTACCGGGTGTTGCCGCGGATGAATTTTTCGTCGCCCTATGTCGACCTGCCGCACCGGCTGACGGTGCGGCAGAACCTGTCGATCTACGCCCGGCTCTACGGCCTGGTGCATCGCGCCGAGCGCATCGAGCTTCTCGCCCGGGATCTGCAGTTCACGGCGCTGCTCGACCGGGCGGCCGGCAAATTGTCGTCCGGCCAAAAGACCCGCGTCGCGCTCGCCAAGGCCTTGCTCAACGAGCCCGAACTCTTGCTGCTCGACGAGCCGACCGCCTCGCTCGACCCCGACAGCGGCGATTGGGTGCGCAGCTACCTCGAGAATTACCGCGCCCAGACCGGGGCGACGATCCTCCTCGCCTCGCACAACATGGCCGAAGTCGAGCGGCTGTGCTCGCAGGTCATGATGATGAAGGAGGGCCGGATCGTCGACCGCGGCAGCCCGGACGGGCTGATCGACCGCTACGGCCGCACCAACCTCGAAGAGGTGTTCCTCCACATCGCGCGCGGCGCGCGCCGCGAACTGGAGGTCGCGCAATGACCCGTAGCCCGCCCCAATGTGCCCCTCTCTGCCCTTCAGGGCGGAGAGGGAGGGGCCCAATCGCGACGGCGATTGGGAGGGTGAGGTGGGTTTTGGCGAGCGCTCTGGAATCCCCCACCTCACCCTGCCCTCTCCGCCCCCGGGGGCGGAGAGGGATCGCGTTGGAGCCGGTGTCGTGAGCAACCGCGAGGTGCGGCGTTTCGGCGAAAGAAAGTTCTCGCCGGCGCGGGTGTGGGCGATGCTGCTGCGCTACCTCTACATCCTGCGAAGCTCGTGGCCACGCACGATCGAATTGCTGTATTGGCCGACCCTGCAGATGATGATCTGGGGGTTCATGAGCCAGTTCCTGCGCGGCAACAGCAGCTACATCGCGCACGCCTTCGGCGTCTTGCTTGCCGCGGTGATGCTGTGGGACCTCTTGTTCCGCAGCCAGCTCGGCCTGTCGATCTCGTTTCTCGAAGAGATGTGGTCGCGCAATCTCGGGCAATTGTTCGTGACGCCATTGCGGCCCTATGAATGGGTCATCTCGCTGTTGGCGATGAGCGTCATCCGGGCCGGGATCGGCGTCGTGCCGGCGATGCTCTTGGCGATCCCGCTCTATCATTACTCGATCTTCGACATGGGGCCGGCACTGGTCGCCTTCATCGTCGTGCTGATGGGGATGGGGTGGGCGTTGGGGCTGGCGATCTGCGGCGGCATCCTGCGCCACGGCATGGGCGCCGAGGGCCTCGCCTGGACCGTCATCTTCGCGATCGCGCCCTTAAGCTGCGTCTATTACCCGATCACGACCCTGCCCGCCTGGCTGCGGCCCGTCGCCTGGGCCCTGCCGTCGACCCACGTCTTCGAGGGGATGCGCGCGGTCATGTTCGAGCACACCTTCCGCACCGACTATTTTCTCGGCGCGGTGGCGCTCGACCTCGTCTATCTGGCGATCGGCGCCCTCATCTTCGCCATCGCCTTCCGCGACGCCCGCCGCCGCGGCGCCCTCTTGCAGATGGGGGAGTAGTTCAGGCTGTGCCGGGTCGGGCAGGCTACGGCGAGAGGTTGCGGCATCTTGCCGGTGCCTCGGCCTGACGTTATGTTGTGGCGTAATGGATGCGTTTTGGATGCACAATGCCGGTCAATATTTCGATCAAGAACGCGCCTGACGACCTGGTCGCGCTGCTGAAGGAGCGGGCGCGGAGCAATCGTCGCTCGATGCAGCGCGAGCTGCTGGCAATCATCGACAATGCCGTGCGGCCGCCGCGGCATCTGACGCCGGACGAAGTCTTGGCTCGCGCGCGCGCGCTGCGGCTCAATCCGCAGCCGGAATCGGCGGCGATCATCCGATCGGATCGTGACCGCCATTAAAGTTGTCGACGCGTCCGCTCTGGGCGCCGTGCTGTTCGCCGAGCCGGCGGGCGAGGCGGTGGCGACACGCTTGCGCGGCGGCAACCTTGTCGCGCCGAGCCTGCTGGGCTACGAGATCAGCAATGTCTGCCTTACCAAGCGTCGCGCAAACCCGGCGCAACGTGCCGCCTTTCTGGCGGCATTCGCTCATTGGAGCGACATGGGCATCGAGCTTGTTGCGGTCGATCACGACGCGGTTCTCGCGGTCGCCGAACAGTTTGCCTTGACGACGTACGACGCCAGTTATCTCTGGCTCTCCCGCCGGCTCGGCGCAGAACTGGTGACGCTCGACAGGCGTCTGGCAAGCGCTATGCGGGGCCGCTGACGCCAGCTTCGGCGAAGGTGGCCATCCCGGTGTGGCAGGCGGCGGCGGCTTTCAGCAGCGCCAGGGCGAGGGTGGCGCCGGAGGCTTCGCCGAGGCGCATGCCGAGATCGAGGAGCGGGCGCTTGCCGAGCTTTTCGAGGAGGAGGCGGTGGCCGGGCTCGGCCGAGACGTGGCCGGCGACGCAGTGGTCGATTGCATGCGGGTCGGCGGCGTAGAGCACCGCGGCCGCCGCCGCCGAGCAGAACCCGTCGAGCACGACCGGCACGCGGCCCATGCGCGCCGCCAGGATCGCGCCCGTCATCGCGGCGAATTCGAGCCCGCCAAGCCGGCGCAATACATCGAACGGGTCGCCCATTTCCGGCTTGTGGCGCGCCACGGCGGCGGCGACCACCGCGCGCTTGTTTTCCAGCACGACGCCGGCGACGCCGGTGCCGG
Source organism: Allostellaceae bacterium (assembly GCA_035533695.1). Taxonomy (GTDB): domain Bacteria; phylum Pseudomonadota; class Alphaproteobacteria; order ATCC43930; family CGMCC-115725; genus DATARH01. Next base: position 2,956 of record DATLTH010000191.1, read on the forward strand.
GTCCGGTCCACTCCGCCGCGTCGCCGCCGAACAGCGCGAGGCACAACGCCGCCGCGATCGTCGTGTTGGCGATCCCCATCTCGCCGACTGCCAGCGCGTCGATCCCCGGCTCGACCGCCATCATGCCGTAGGCGATCGCGCGGGCGCATTCATCGTCGCTCATCGCCGGCCCGTCGACGATGTCGCCGGTCGGCTGGTCGAGGTTCATCTCGTAAACCCGCAGATCGGCATCGACGGTTCGGCACAGCTGGTTGACCGCGGCGCCGCCGGCGATGAAGTTCTGCACCATCTGCGCCGTCACCGACGCCGGGTAGGCCGAGACGCCGCGCGCGGCGACCCCGTGGTTGCCGGCAAACACCACCGTGCGCGGATGGTCGAGACGCGGCGGATGGCGCCCCTGCCACGTCGCCAGCCAGAAGGCCAATTCCTCCAATCGGCCCAATGCGCCGGCGGGCTTGGTGAGTTGAGCTTCGCGGGTTGCCGCCGCCGTGCCCGCTTCGAGATCGGGGCCGGGAAGATGCGCCAGAAGCGCGCGGATTTCGTCGAGGCTGGCTGCCGGTTCGGGCATCGGGTCAGCCGGATGCGTCGGCATGATGGTCGGCCAGCACCTGGGCGATCACCTGGGTGACGCGGCGCCCGGTCGGCAGATGGAGGAATTCGTTGGGGCCGTGCGCGTTGGAGTGCGGCCCCAGGACGCCGGTCACGACGAATTGCGCCTGCGGGAAACGCGCGCCGAGCATCGCCATGAACGGGATCGAGCCGCCCTCGCCCATATAGGCGGGCGGACGGCCGAACGCGTCTTGCGAGGCGCGCGCCAGCGAGGCTTCGAGCCACGGCGCCAGCGCCGGCGCGTTCCACCCCGCGGCTGCCGCCTCCGGCATAAAGGCGACCCGCGCGCCGTCGGGCGGATCGGCCTCAAGCAGCTTTTGCAAACTCAAGCCGGCCGCCTCGGCATCGACCGTCGGCGGCAGGCGCAGGCTCAATTTGGCATTCGTATAGGGCAGCAGCACGTTGCCGGCATCGGCCGGTTTCGGCAATCCGTCGATGCCGATGATTGCGAGCTGCGGGCGCCAGGTGCGATTGAGCACCAGTTCGGTCAGGTCGTCCGCCATCGGCCT
>DATLTH010000192.1:0-7602 GCA_035533695.1 Allostellaceae bacterium
AAGGTCGGCGGGCGCCTGTTGACCTGCGGCGCGACCGCCGGCTACGACCCGACCGAGGACATCCGCTTCATCTGGACGTTCGAGCTGAAGATCCTCGGCTCCAACGGCTGGGCCCGCGACGACATCACGGCACTCTTGGACATGGTGCAGGCCGGCCGCCTCGAAGCGGTCATCGACGAAACCTTCCCGCTCGACCGCGCGCCGGAAGCCCTGGCGCGGCTCGAACAGCGGCGGGTCTTCGGCAAGCTGGTGATCGCGCCATGACAAACCCGCCCCTCGGCAAAGACGAATTGCAGCAGCGCCTCGGCCATTCCGCGTTTATCGACTGGCTGAACCTGAGCGTGCTCGGCGCCGACCCCGAGGCGCAGCAGGTGGTGATGCGCGCCGCGATGCGCCCGGAATTCGAGCGCGGCCGCGGCACCGGCCAATGGCATGGCGGGCCGATTGCCGCGATCATCGACACGGTCGGCGACTTTGCCCTGGTCATGCTGCTCGGCCGGCCATTGCCGACGGTAAATTTCCGGGTCGATTACCTGCGCCCGGCGATCGACACCGCGCTGATCGTCACAGCGACGGTACGGCGCAGCGGCAGATCGGTCGGCGTCGTCGATATTGAGGTGGCGAACGAGGCGGGGCAGCTCTTGGCGATCGGCCGCGCCACCTACGCCACCGCGACACCGTAAACCTGAGGAATATGACGGAAACCGACAGGCCGAGGCATCGGCCGGGAAAATGGATCACCGTGGCGGGGCTCGCCGCCATCCTCGCGGTGATGGTGACGCTGGTGTCGTATTCGGTGCCGCTCTACCGCCTGTTCTGCGCGGCGACCGGGTTTGGCGGCGCGACGCAGCGCGCCACCGCAGCGAGCGACAAGGTATCCAACCGGGTGGTGACGGTCCGCTTCACCACCGAGGTGGCGCCCGACCTGCCGTGGCGTTTCGGGCCGGAGCAGCCGCAGGTCAAGGTCCATCTCGGCGAAGAAAAGCTCGTATTCTTCTCCGCCCAGAACCTGAGCGACCGGCCGATCGTCGGGCACGCCGCGTTCAACGTGACGCCGACCAAGGCCGGCATCTACTTCGACAAGATCCAATGTTTCTGCTTCACCGAGGAACGGCTCGACCCGCACGCCAAGGTCGACATGCCGGTCGATTTCTTTGTCGATCCGAAGCTCGGCACCGATCCCGAGACCCGTGAGATCGACACGATCACGCTGTCCTACACGTTCTTTCGCTCGAAAGACCCGGAGGGGGCAAAGGACCTGTCGCGGTTTGTCGCCGGCGACGAGCCTGACCCGCGGCGCGGCAAGGCGCTCTTTGCCGAGCGCTGCGCCGCCTGCCATGCGCTCGACCGTAACAAGATCGGGCCGATGCTCGGCGATGTCGTCGGGCGCCATGCCGGAGTGGTCCCCGGTTACGCCTACTCGCCGGCATTGCGCCAGGCGGCGATAGACTGGTCGGCGCAGACCCTCAACCGCTGGCTCGAGGGACCGCAGCAGTTCGTCCCCGGCGCGCGCATGCCGGTCCGCGTTCCCGATGCGACGATGAGGCGCGACATCATCGCCTATCTCGCGGCGCAGGACCGCCATGCCAGCGCCGCGCCAACCGCGCCGCCGCCGCCCGTTGCGCAGCGGTAGGGCGGCACTCGGCGGCGATCAAACGGCTCCTTCCGCCTGCCCGTCGTCGCGCCGCCAGACATAGAGGGCGGGGATCACCAGCACGGTCAGGATCGTCGACGAGGCGAGGCCGAACACGAGCGAGATCGCCAGCCCCTGAAAGATCGGGTCGGCCATGATAAAGGCGGCCCCGATCATCGCCGCCGCGGCGGTCAGGAAGATCGGCTTGAAGCGGATCGCACCGGCCTCGAGCAAGGCCTGGCGCAGCCCGGCGCCCTCGGCGCGCCGGCGCCGGATCAAATCGACCAGCAGAATGGAGTTGCGCACGATGATGCCGGCCAGCGCGATAAAGCCGATCATCGAGGTCGCGGTGAACGGTGCGCCGAGCAGCCAGTGGCCGAGCACAATACCGATCAACGTCAACGGAACCGGCACGAGGATCACCAGCGGCAGGCGGAACGAGCCGAACTGGGCGACGACCAGCAGATAGATGCCGAGGATCGCCACCATGAACGCCGCACCCATGTCGCGGAAGGTGACATAGGTCACCTCCCACTCGCCGTCCCACAAGAGCGAGGTATGCGCCTCGTTGAGCGGCTGGCCGTGATAAAGGATCCGGGGCGGGCCGGCCTTGCCCCAATCCATCTTGTTGATCTGATCCTCTACCGCGAGCATGCCGTAGATCGGCGCTTCGAAGCGGCCGGCGACTTCGGCTTCGACCATCTCGATCGAATGCCCGTCGCGCCGGAAGATGCTGTAGGAGGCCGGCTCGCGTTTTACCGTGACGACATCGCCCAGTTCGACGTTGGCGCCGCGCGTCGTGGTGCCGCCCGCGGGGACCGGCGTCGACAGAATGCGCTCGCCGAGGAACAACGCCCGCTTCGCCAGTTTGACGTCGATCTCGATCGGCTTGGTGCCGTAGCCCTTCTGCGAATAGCCGACCTTGACCCCGCCGACCAGCGCCGCGATCGTGTCGTACACCGCCTGCTGCTCGACCCCGTAGAATTCGAGGTTCGCCTCGTTGATCCGAAAGCGCAGGCGCTCCGCGGGCTTGTAGAACGTATCGTCGATATCGGTGATGAAATCGACCTTGCGGAAGGCCTCGCGCACCTTTCGCGCCGTGGCGCGGCGGGTCGCCTCGTCGGGGCCGTAGATCTCGGCGAGCAGCGTTGCCAGCACCGGCGGCCCGGGCGGCACCTCGACCACGCGGACGACCGTCCCCGGCGGCTTCGGCAGCGCCGCGAGGCGGCGCCGCACGTCGAGCGCGATCGAATGGCTCTCGCGCGAGCGCTCGCCCTTGGGCAGCAGGTTGACCTGCAGGTCGCCCTGCTGCGGCTGGTCGCGCAGGTAATAATGGCGCACCAGGCCGTTGTAGTTGAACGGCGCGGCGGTGCCGGCATAGAGCTGGATCGAGGTCAGCTCGGGCAGGTCCCGGAGCCGCTCCGCCGCCGCCGTCAGAAAGCGCTCGGTATCTTCCAAGGTCGTGCCCTGCGGCAGGTCGGCGACGACCTGCAATTCCGACTTGTTGTCGAAGGGCAGCAATTTGACCGTCACATCCTTGGTGACGAACAGCACGCAGACGCCGATCGTCGCGAGTCCGACCACCGCCAGAAAGACCAGCGAACGGCGCCGACCGGTCAGCAATGGCCGCGCCACCCTCAGATAGAGGCGGCCCATCGCGCCGATCTGGTGGTGCTCGGCCGGCGCGGTCCGGTCGCGCAACAGGCTGCGGCGCGAGATCCGGTAGAGCAGCCACGGCGCGATGGTCACCGCGACAACGAACGAGAACAGCATCGCCATCGAGGCGTTGGCCGGGATCGGGCTCATATAGGGCCCCATCAACCCGCTGACGAACATCATCGGCAGCAACGCGACGATGATCGTCAGGGTCGCGACGATCGTCGGGTTGCCGACCTCGGCGACCGCCTCGGCGGCGGATTGGAGCGGGTCCTTGTCGCCGCCCAACTGCCAGTGGCGCACGATATTCTCGATCACGACGATCGCGTCGTCGACCAGGATGCCGATCGAGAAAATCAGCGCGAAGAGGCTGACCCGGTTGATCGTGTATCCCATCAGCCACGAGGCGAACAAGGTCAGCAGGATCGTCGTCGGGATCACGACGAACACGACGATGCCGGCGCGCCAGCCGATCGCCAATGTGATCAGCACGACGATCGACACCGTGGCGAGGGCGAGGTGAAACAACAGCTCGTTGGCCTTCTCGGTCGCCGTCATGCCGTAGTTGCGCGTCACGGTTACCGCGACATCGGCCGGCACCAGCCGGCCCTCGACGGTCTTCAGCCGCTGCAGCAGCGCATCGGCGACGCCGACGGCATTGGCGCCGGCGCGCTTGCCGAAGGCGAGGGTCACCGCAGGAAGCCGCTGCAACTTGCCCGACGGCGTCCGGTTGAAGGTCCAGGCATGGTGGTCGGGTTCGGCGGCGCCGACGACGACACTGGCGACATCCTTGACATAGACCGGCCGTCCGTCGCGCGCGGTGAGCAGCAACAGGCCGATATCGGGAACGCCCTGCAAGGTCTGGCCGGCAACCACGGGGGTCGTCCGGTCGAGCTGGTCGAACGCGCCGACGAGGAACGAGCGGTTGGCGTTCTCCAGCTTGTCGACCAGCTGGTTCAGCGTGATGCCGTAGAGCGCCAGCTTTTCCGGGTCGGGCTCGACGCGGATCTGGTTGGGGCTGCCGCCGACAATGTAGCTGAGCCCGATACTGTCGACCTTGACCAGCTCGTGCTGCAGTTCCTCGGCGATCTGGTAGAGGCCGTTATCGTCCCAATGCGCCGCCGCGCCCGGCTTGGGCGCCAAGGTCAGGGTCAGGATCGCGACATCGTTGATGCCGCGGCCGATGATCAGCGGCATCGGGATGCCCTTCGGCAGGTCGCCGATGTTGTTGCGGATCTTCTCGTGGATCCGGGTCAGCGCGGTGTCTTCGTCGGTGCCGACATAAAAGCGCGCGGTCGCCACGACCGAGTCGTCCTGCGTGCTCGAGTACACGTGCTCGACGCCGTTGACGCTCTTGAGGATGTCTTCCAGCGGCTTGGTGATCAGCTCGATCGCATCGGCCGCCTTGTAGCCGTTGGCGGTGACCAGCACGTCGACCATCGGCACGCTGATCTGCGGCTCCTCCTCGCGCGGCAATTTGACCAGCGCCACCGCGCCCATGACCAGCGCGGCCAAGAGCAGCAGCGGGGTCAACGGCGAATCAATGAAGGTCCGGGTCAGGATCCCGGAAAGCCCGAGCCTCATGGCTTGACGATCACATCGCCCGGATGCAGCCCGGCCAGCACCTCGATGCCGCCGGCGACCGGCAGACCCGGCTGGACGACGATTTCCGTGCCGTCCTTGAGCCGCGCGTAGTTGACCCCGAAGCGGCGATAGAGATAGCCCTGCGGCACCACCAAGGCCGCCCGCTTGCCGGTCGAGACATAGACCCGGGTGCGCTCGCCGACAAAATAATCGCCGAGCGCGGCGACCTCGACATCGGCGATGACCCGGCCGTCCTTGATTTCCGGGTACACCAGCACGACGCGGCCCTCGCGCAGCCTCTCATCATCCTGCGTCCCGCGCGCCGCCAGCCCGCGCGCACCAACCAGGATCGTGTCGCCCGCCTTGATGAAGCGGGCATGCCGCTCGGGCAATTGCAGGCGTAGGATGTAGTTCTGCGCCGCGATCGTCGCGATCGTCTCGCCGCCCAGCACCACGCTGCCTTGCGATACCGGCACGCTCAGCACCCGTCCCGCGCCCGGCGCCAGCACGGCCCCCTCGGCGGCCTGCTGCTCGATCACCTGGCGATCCGAGCGCAAGGCCTGCAACGTGCGCTCGGCGACGTCGAGGCGCGTCTTGGCCTGATCGAGCGCTACCTGGGTTCCGGCGCCGCGTTGGCGCAATTCCTGCGCCCGCCCGAGATCGACCTGCGCCTGATCGCGCTCGGCCTGCTGCGCCTGGATGCGCGAAGCCAGCGCCTGCATCTGGAAAAGCAGCTTCTGATCGACGACGACGGCGATCCGGTCGCCGGCGGCGGTCTGATCGCCTTCCTTGACCGACAGGCTGGTGATCGTGCCGCCGATCCGGGCGCGCGCCATCAATTCGTGCACCGGCTCGACGGTGGCGATGACGGCCTTGCGATCGTCGACCATGCGCTGCGCGACAACCGCCTGCTCCTGCGCCTGGGCGGAAAGAAGCGAAATCGCCAGCAGCGCGGCGCTCGCCAGTACGGTGTGACGCAGCACGACGCAGGATGCCGCTAGGTAAACGCCGGGTCCGAACGAAAGCCCAGGCGCTTCAACAGCATCGCCCCCGGGCAGAAGCCGGTCAACGGCGCCTGGACCAGATTGGCCCCGACAAGTGCCGTCAGCCAAAGCCAATACGGGCTGTGCCACTGGCTCAACAACAGGCTGAGCAGCACGACGAACCCGGTAAACACCATGATCGCGCGATCGATCGACATCGGGTTTCCCTTTCGTTGGGCGGCATCGCCGTTCCTGCCACCCTATAAATTGCCGGCCCGATAGATCATTGATCCATGTCATGCCGCGATGTTGGCCATCCCCCAGCGCGGCAGGGACGCCGTCTTCGCGCTGCTGACCGAAGCCGCCGTCGAGTCGCTTGCCAGCGACAGCGCCGCGCGTTTCGCCGTGATGGAAGCGGCGCACGGCAACGTGTCCGGCAAGCTCGACCAGCTGCGCCAGGATGCCCGGCAGGCCCGGCAAAGCGAGATCACGATGGAGCTGCTCGACCTGGTGACCGGCGCCGAGGCGCAGCGCGGCAGCGACCCCGCGCAGCACCTACCCCGGCGGATGCGTCAGCCGCCGTTGTAGACCGGCAGCTGCGCCATTTCAGCCAGCGCGGCCTGTGGCGGGATCCACCAGGTGTAAAAGGTGTCCCGCTGGTACCCGGCGCTGTGGCTGCCGCCACCACCGCTGGCCCAATACGGATCGACCAGCACCTTGATAAAGACCTGCTGTCCAGGTGCGGGCGCGACCGTGACAAACTGGTCGGTGTCGGTGCCGTCGCTGTCGACCGTGACCGCGTAGGCGCCGGCCGCAACATCGCGATAAAACGCGCCGCCGGGTTCGGAGATGCCGGTGACCGCGCCATTCAGCCGCACGTAGGGTCGCGCCAGGCTCAAAAACGGCTCGTAGTCGCGGTAAATCCAGATGCGCGCCATCCCGGGCGGAACGGGGGGCAGGACTTGCGCGCCGTTCGCCGCCGCCGCGTGCGCGAGCGTTCCCGGAACTGTTCCCACGATCGCCAGGACGAGCAACAGCAGCATGCCGCCAAATCGCCACCGGCAGACAGGATTCCTAAACTTTGTCGACATCGGACCATCTCCATCGCCCCACCCGATATGGTGGCGAGCGACGCCGGGTAAACGCCTGTGCGCCACGTCGTCTGGTCCGGTCGGCGCAAAAGCGGTAAAGATCAGGTGATCGACCTTCTGCCTGTGAGATCCCATGCGCGTGATTGCCGTATTAGCCCTCCTCGCTTTGGCCGGCTGCACCCAACCGACCGCGACCCGCGTCGACAACCGGACCTTCCACATCGAGGGGCCGGGCATGCCCGGCGGCTCGACCGCGGCCAACCGGCAGCTGGCACAGCGGCTGTGTCCGGAGGGCTACCGGGTGATCAAAAGCGTCGAACGCCGCAACACCCCCGACGGCTACGCCGACGAGCCCGGCGTCTTCACCAATTGGACGATCCGCTGCATCTAAGCAGGATTTTCCTGGTTGGGCCACGGCTGAGCCGCAGGTCCACCCCTCACCCCGACCATCTCCCCGCAAGCGGGGCGAGGGAGAAGCGCGCACAGTCAGAACCCTCTCCCCGCTTGCGGGGAGGGGCAGGGTGAGGGGCTGATCGCCGCAGCAATGGCCGTCGCGAATTTCGCAGCCGCAGCATGGCGGCACTCCGCATCGTTTGCGCTCGCGCCGACGGCGGCGCTGAGTTAGAGGTAGCCGGCCACCCGCAATCGTGAGCCA
>DATLTH010000193.1:0-3968 GCA_035533695.1 Allostellaceae bacterium
ATTATTCTGCGGACCGTGTCCCCCGTCCGCAACACCCGGTCGCCGAGCACCTCCACGGTCACGGCGGTGACGTTGTCGTCGCATTGGCGGTCGAGAGCGGCGGCGATCAGCCGCTCGGCGGGCGATGCCGCGTCGGCCGCCAAAAGCCGCGCGATTTCCTCTTCCGGCACTATCTTCGAGACCCCGTCGCTGCACAACAGGAAGCGATCGCCGGGGCGTAGCCGGTCGGTCGCCTTGGCGAGTTCGAGAGGGCCGAAATCGGCGCCGACGGCGCGGGTGATGACGTTGGCGCGCGGGTGCGACAGAGCGTCCGCAGGGCTGATCGCGCCGGCATCGACCAGTTCCTGGACGAGACTGTGGTCGTGCGTCACCTGGCTGAACTGCCCGCCGCGCAGCAGGTAGGCGCGCGAATCGCCGGCCCACAGACAGGCGAAGTGGCTGCGGTGCACCAGCAAGGCAACGATCGTCGTGGCGAGAATGGCACCGCCGCCGCGCCGCGCCGCCTCGGCGAGGATGCTGTCATGGGCGTGGAGGATGCGCAGCCGCACCTCCGCCAACCGTTCGGCCGCGGCGAGCCCGCCCGGCACTTCGCCGAGGGCATCGGTGACGATCCGCGCCGCGACGTCGCCCGCCTGATGCCCGCCGGCGCCGTCCGCTACCGCCCACACGCCGAGATCGGGGCGGTTGACAAAATTGTCCTCGTTGCGGCTGCGCACGGTCCCGACATGGGTCGCGGCGAAGGAGCGGAACGGTCCGGCACACACCATTTCGGCGGTGATCGGCACAACGCTCATCGTCACGGCTCCCCGCAATCGGCTGGCGGCACCACAATGCGCGCGTCCAACATGCCGCAAAATTCCGTCTCGTCCGGCAATGACGAGGTGGCAAACATGCTGCGGGGGACACGGCTCGACCCCTCGCTCCACCATAATGCCGCGCCCGGCGGGCAGGAGCGCGGACCCGCGCCGCAATCCCCAGGGGCGGCGGCGGCCGCGGCCGCAGCGGCGGCGGCGAGCCGGGCGGCAAGCTCGTCGGGCGCGAGGTCGTGGGCCAACGCGTCGAGCCCCGCCGATTGCGCGGCGCCAAGGAACCCGCCGGCCATGCCGAGCCAGGCCGCGAGATCGGCCGTCGACACCACTGTCGCCGCCACTGCGGCAACCGTCAGCGGAAAGTACCGGCCGGCGCGGTCGACGCTCGGCATCCACAGCCCGAGCGCCGCTTCCGGCCCACAGAGGCCCGGCGCCAGAGCAAAGCGCCAGATCGGCGCTTCGAGCCATGCGGCGAGCCAATCCTCGCCGAGCATCCTGCGGCTGGCCGTCAGCATAAGCTGCATCCAGTCGTGCCAGGGCTCGACGAACCGGCGCGGCAGGCCCGCGGCGACGAAGTCGCCACGCGCCGGCAGCTTGCCGCAAAAGCCGATTACGGCGCCGCGCATGCCGGCGAGGATCGGCAGATCGCTCACATATTCGGGCACCGGAAGTCTCGCAATACGCCGCGCGCGAAGGGGTTCTGCACCGACCCGGCGCGCAATTCGAAGACCGCCTCGCGCTCGCCGCTGCGGAAGGTCAACTGGTAGCGTTCGGCGGAACCGGCGCGTTGCAGGTTGCCCTGGTCGAACAGCCGAAACAGCGCCCACGGCCCCGAGGCCTGCAATTCCCCGCCGCCGCCGGCCGGCGGCGGGTCGAACGTCAGCCGCACCGTGCTCATTACGGTGGCTCCGGGCCAGGTGACCTGGGTCGCACTCGTTGCGCCGTGCGCATAGGTGATTTTCGTGCTGCCCAAGTCGAGGGTCACCTGCTTGGCGCCAGCGTCGAGAAACCGTGGCGTCAGATCAAAATGCAGGGTCGGCACATTGCCGCCGGCGCCGAAGAACAGATCGCGGATTGCCGCGGCGCGCTGGAACTGAGCCAGCTCGGCCGGCGCAACCGGCGGCGGTACGCCCTCGACCGGCTGCCCCTTCCAGGCGGGGCCGCTGATGTCGACATAGGGGCGCAGCTGCGTGTTGAAGAACGCGTCGATCAGGCCGCCGGGAGCGAACAGCCTGGCAAAATCGTCGAGCGGAATGTCGTTGGCGCTGCCCGGACTGAACGGGTAGCGGCCGGTGACCGCCTGGCGGCACAAGGCGGCCGGGCCGCCGCTGGCGTTGAACGCCTTTTTCACCTGATCGACCGTGCTGCCGGTGCGCACCGCTGTGGCGCTGGCGACCATCGCTTCGAGCCAGCGCTTGACCGGCTGCGGCGCGCCGGCAGCCTCGGCGCGCAGCAGCAGCGCGGCATCCTCGCCGCTCGGAGCGGGCGCGGCGGCGCCGGGCGCCGGCGCGGCAGCGAGCTGTGCGAGCTGCTGGCGCAGCCCGTCCATCACCTTCAGCGTCTGGTCGATCGGCGCGCCCGGGCCACTGCCGACATAATCGCGCAATGCTTTGTAGCGTTCGTCGATCGCCTTGCCGGGCGGTTCGGGCGGCGGGGCTCCGGCCTGGGTCGCCAGTAATGGCCGCAACTGCACGGTCGTCGGCAACCGCCGCTGCAGCGCGGTCGTCGCACTTTCCGTTGCCGCGCCTTTTGCGGCGCCCTTGGCAGCCTCCGTCTTGCTGCTGCCGGGCGGGGCGGGCGGCGGCTGCGACAGGGTCAGCTGACGGGCGACCGAGGCTAAGAGATCGCGCATCGGCGATTGCGGCGACGCGAGGATATAGAGATCCTGCACCGCCTGGTCCGGCGAGCGCAGCGGCACCAGGCTGAGGTCGCTCAGCATCGCATCCCACTCTTTGGCGTATTCGGCTTCGTAGAGAGCGATCACGTCATGTTCGAGGCGCTGGGCGCCGGCGCTGTCGGGCGCCAGTTCGGCCCGTGTTCCGAGCACCCAGCTTTCGCTCGCGACCTGCTTTGTTGCGTTGCCGAGTGCCGGCAGCAAGACCGTGTAGAAACCCTTGACCGTATAGAAGCCGGGGATGCCGTCGCTCAGCTTCTTGCCTGAGTTGCGCACGAAGACGCGCGTGCCGGCGGCGCCGAGCGCATCCGACGGGCGCCATGGCGGCACCGCCTGCGCGGCGGCCGACGGCGCGATCCGCGAATAGACCCGGTTGGCCAGCGGCACCCGGCTGAAGGTGGCGCGCGCCGCCTCGACCAGCGCGCCGTCGAGCGGGACCGACGGCAGCGGGTTGGCGAGCAGCGCGTCGAGATGCCGGGCGAGGTCGTCGCGCAGCGGCGCCATCACCGCACCGGGATAGGTGCCCTGCCAGTCGAGCGACATCCAGGCGCGCACCAGGTCGCGGTCGAGCGGGCCGGCATTGCCCAGCATCAAATAGACGCGCGTCGCCTCGTAGAGAAAATCCGGCCGGCTGAGATTGCTGTGCATCTGCGCTTCGAGGCGCCAGATCAGCCGCGGCAGCAGCACGCGTTCGACGGCATGGCGGTAGATGCTGCGGGCGCCGGCTCTCAGCTTGGCGTCCTGCGACAGGCCGAATTGCAGCCATGACGACGGCTCGACCCTCGAATGGTCGTAGCCGTGCGGCAGTGCGCGCGCCGCGTCGAGCAGCGGCAGGACGCGCGGCAGGTCCGCCTCGGCGACCGGGTCGAGCGGCAGACCGGCGGCGGTTTTTTCATAGGCGGCCAAGGCCGCGTTCATCTCGTCGAAATGCGCTTCGTTGACGCTGCGCGCGTAAAGCAGCAGCCCGCCGCCGACCAGCACGACGAGCGCGATCGCGGCAAACGCGCCGGCGCGGACGAGAAGCCGGCGCCGCACTGCGCCCGGCCGCTCCGACACCAGCATCGCTTCGCCAAAGACGACCTCCTTGATCAGGCGGCCGAGGAAATAGCTGCGGCCCTGCTCCGGCCGCAGGCTCGGCGCGCGCTGCTGGTCCATGCCGAACGAGCGGGCGAGAACGGCCGTCAGCCGGTCGATCGGCGTCCCGGCCTGGGTTCCCGAGGTGAAATAAAAGCCGCGCAGCATCGCCGCCGGATCGAGCCGCGAGC
>DATLTH010000194.1:0-2348 GCA_035533695.1 Allostellaceae bacterium
AAAAGCTCAACGCGACCGACCTGGTGCGCGAGGCGGATGACGCGCGGCGCCGAGCAGCGCGGGATTTTTTGAAGGGGATGGCGCGGCACGAGGCATCCCTTGAGCAGGGCGGGCAGGGGGGCGAGCTCGCCCGACGCTTCGAAAGTCGGCGTATGTGGACGCACGCTGCCGAGAACGGCTTTGTCGCCGGCTTCAGCGCCGGCAACCGGCAGGCCGAGCGAGTCGTCTCCCTCCTCGGCCGCACCACCACGGCGATCCGCGAGACTGTCGCCGCGCGTCTCCGCTCTGCGCGACCAACGATCGAGCGTGCCTCGGCGGAGACCCGAACGCGGTTCGTCCACCTATTGCGCACGGTTTTGCGACAGCGGACACATGAGCCATATCAGCACGAAGCGGCGACAGAAGGCGGCGAGGCCGATCGGAGCCGTCAATATCGGCATCGCGGCCGGCGACTCTAGCCAGGTCCGTCTCGCCCTCGAAAATCCATGAGCGCCACGATTCAGGGCCTGCGGCTCACGGCCGCGAACACAGGCCGGACACATGACCGCAAGCTACCAATTTTGCCGAAGCGTCCGAAACCCCTTGCCAGCCGGGGGCCATCCACACATGTCCCGGTAATGCACAGGAGGGCCTCGCCCGACTGCGGCCGCTTATGAGCATGTGGCGCAGCCGCATTCCTCGCCGCGCCACGCCTTTTGCCCTTCGCGCACACAGATTGCGGAAATCACGAGCGCGATCGTCGGGTCAAGCCACCAGAGGCCGAATGCGGTGTTGGCGACCAATCCGACCAGCACCGCGCCCGCGAGGAGGGCGCACAACAGGTTTTGTGTCCCCTCGCCGTAGGTGGCGCGCGATCCGAGCTTTGCAGCGATGCGCTGCTTTGCGCGCCCGAGCCATGGGCAGATCAAAAGCGTGCCGGCGGTCAGGCCGATCCCGAGCCATGATGTTTCTGCGGGTGTGCCGTTGATCAGGGTTTTGATTGCTTCAGCCGCCACGTAGGGAGCGAGCAGATAGAAGCTGATCGCGACCCATTTTTGCGCGCGGCGCTCCGAGGCGGCCGACATTGTCCGGCTGCCGGTGAACCGCCAGATCACGAAGACACTGGCAAGGCCCTCGATTGCGCTATCCAACCCGAAGGCGACAAGCGCGATCGATCCGGCAGCAAGGCCCGCGACCACGCCGATCGTTCCTTCGATGCACAACCATGCGAGCGAGAGCGACGACAGAATTTTTGCCAGGCGGGCGAGGCGCAACCACGCGGCACTGCCCGGCGTGACATCAATGTCGGCGACCATCGATCAGGAACTCGCATTGAGGGGCCGGTCTGTCAAGCCGCGCGGCTTTCCATGCCGTTCGGCGAAGGAATTCGCGATGGATGCGCTGACGGCGTTCGGCCTGTTCGCGGTGACCGCGATGCTGGTCTGCTATGCGGTGGAAGCCCGCAGCCGCTGGTTCATTCTCGCATTTGCCGGCGCCTGCGCCCTCGGCTCGATCTACGGCTTTTTGCAAGGCGCCTGGCCGTTCGGCGTCGTCGAGGCGGTATGGGCACTGGTCGCTCTCAACCGCTGGCGCCAGGCTCGGTGATGCCCGGCGCGCTGGGCTGAAGGAGCAGCCGGGCAAGGCCCCATAAAATGACCGCGAAAAGCAGATGCGACACCGTTGTCGGAATGATCAGCTTTGGGCTGACCGCGAGGCCGAAAAACCCCCAGCCGACAATCGGGAAGAACACGATCATGACCAGCAGCCACAGCGCCGCAGCCAGGAGCAGCGCATTGCGCAGCGTCAGGGCGTCCGGCCACAACACGACGTAGGCAACCGAAAAGAACGTCACCCACGCGACATGAAACAGCAGCCCGAGCGGCAGTGGCAACGCCCGCCCGAATACCGTCTCGGCGAACGCCAGCCCGAGCGGCTTCGGCAGCGGCGACACATGGCTGTGCAAGGCGATGACGTTGATGACGGCCAGGATGATCGCGGTCGCCACCCCGATGCCGATCGCCTTCGCGAGACGAGGCCCGCTGAGCGAGCCGATGTAAATTGCCATTCCGATCGCTCCATATCGTCCGACGCCCTTGCATTCGAGCGTGCATCCGATGAGATGGGAGCTGGAGATACTCTAGCTTCAAGGGGGGGCAGGCATGGATTCGGCGAAAGCGATGCTCGGCATCGGCGAGTTGGCGCGGCTGGCAGAGTGTCGCGTCGATACGATCCGCTATTACGAGCGGATCGGCCTGTTGCCGGCGCCGGAGCGCAGCGCCGGCGGGCAGCGGCGCTACGGCGAGCAGCGGGTTCGCCAGTTCCTGTTCATCCGCCGGCTGCGCGATCTCGGGTTCTCGCTCGACGAGGCC
>DATLTH010000195.1:0-2575 GCA_035533695.1 Allostellaceae bacterium
CGCCTCGCCCAGGCCCTGGCCGGCGCCAAGAACGAGCATGTCCAGGCGGCAGCCTATAACGCCTATATCAAGTCGAGCGATCCGGCCGAGCGCGGCAACGCCCTGTTCCTGATCGGCGGCGACTTTGACCGCCACGACAAACAAAAGGACGCGCTCGCCGCGCTTCAGGCCGGCCTCGCATTGACCCCCTCCCCGGCCGTCGCCGAGCGGACCGAGCAGCTGAAGCGCCTCGTCGCGTTTCGGGTCACCAAGGTCGAAATCACCTCGGAAGCCGATTCGCCGCGCGCCTGCCTGCGCTTCAACGAGACGATCGGCAGCCGGGCCGACCTGTCCTACGGCGAGTTCGTGCGCACGACCCCCGATCCCGGCGGCATCGTCACGGCGCGCGGCGACACGCTGTGCGTCGACGGGCTGAAGCACGGCGAGATCTACGACATCAAAATCCTCGCCGGCCTGCCTGCGGCGACCGGCGACAAGACCATCGAGGACTGGCAGACACGGGTCGTCGTGCCCGACCGCAAGCCGGCGATCAGCTTTTCCGGCGCCGGTTATGTATTGCCGCGCGAGGGCAACGCCGGATTGCCGGTCACCACGATCAACCTCGACAAGATCAGGCTGCGCCTGGTGCGGATCAACGAGCGCAACCTCGTGCCGAGCATCAACGCCGACAAGCTGACGATGAGTTTCGACACCAGCGACGTGGACGATCTGATCGATCAGAACGGCAGCCTCGTCTGGCAGGGTCAGATGACGATTTCGGGCGGGCGCAACCGGCCGGTCATCACCGCGATCCCGCTCGGCGGCATCCTGCGCGACAAGGGACAGGGGGTTTATCTCGCCGTCGTCGACCGCGCCGATGCAAAGCAGGGCGAGGACCGCCAGCCGGCGACCAATTGGGTGCTGGTCTCCAATCTCGGGTTGACCGCCTACAGCGGCAGCGACGGGATGGCGCTCGCCGTGCGCTCGCTCGCCGACGCGAAGCCGGTTGCCGGGGTGACCCTCAAGCTCTACGCGCGCAACAATGGCGAACTGGCCTCGGTAACGACCGATCGCGACGGCCTCGCCCATATCGCGGGCGGCCTGTTGCACGGCAATGGCGGCGATGAGCCGTTTGCCGTCATGGCGTACGGCCCGGGCGGGGACTTCAATTTTCTCGAAGTCGCCCGCGCCGCTTTCGACCTGTCCGACCGCGGGGTCAGCGGCCGGCCGCCGCCGGGCCCGGTCGACGCCTTCCTCTACACCGAGCGCGGCATCTACCGGCCGGGCGAGAGCGTCCACTTGACCGCGCTGGTGCGCAACGCCAAGGCCGAGGCGATGGCCGGGCTGCCGCTGACGTTGCGGCTGTTGCGGCCGGACGGGGTCGAGGTCGAACGCCGCCAGCTCGCCGGTGATCGGCTCGGCGGGTATGCCCAAATCTTCAACCTGGCGCGCGACGCTCGCTTCGGCACCTGGCAGATTGAGCTCAAGCTCGACCCGAAGGCGCCGGCCATCGGCAGCGCCGAGTTCCGGGTCGAGGATTTCGTCCCGCCGCAGCTCAAGGTCGAATTGAAGGCCGCCGACGAGCCGGTTTTGCCGGGCGAGAAGTTTCCCATCGAGGCGGCGGCGAATTATTATTACGGCGCGCCGGGAGCCGGGCTCGCGGTCCAGGCCCAGGCGTCGATCGCCTTCGACCCCAACCCCTATCCGGATCAGCCGGCTTTCCAGTTTGGCCTGGTCGACGAGAAATTCGCCGGCTCGCGCCAGGATCTCGACGCGCCGGCGACCGATGCCGACGGCAAATCGAATATCGAGCTGTCGCTTGCCGATCTGCCTGACGTGACCGAGCCGCTCGCCGCGACGATCGATGTCAGCATCGTCGAGCCGAGCGGGCGTGCGGTCAGCGAGAGCCTCGTCCGGCCGATCCGCACCCGTCCCCTGGCGATCGGCCTGCACTCCGCGGCCGGCGACGACGGCGTTGCGGAGGGCCAGCCGGCAACTCTCGACATCATCGCGCTCGACCGCGACGGCAAGCGCACCGCGGCCAAGGGGCTGCGCTGGGAACTATTGCGCGAGCAGTGGGAATATTCCTGGTATTCGGTCAACGGCATGTGGCGGCACCGGGTGCAGGTGCGCGACCAGCCGGTCGAAACCGGCAAGATCGATGTTGCCGCCGACAAGCCGGCGATTCTGGCTAAAACACTCCCGCCCGGGCGCTATCGCTGGGAGGTCAGCGACGGCGCCAGCGGCGCGGCGTCGGGGCTGCGCTTCCATGTCGGCTGGTGGGTCACGGCCGAATTGCCGAACGTGCCCGACAAGCTCACCGCAACCCTCGACAAAACCAGCTATCAAGCCGGCGAAACCGCCAAATTGTTCATCAAGGCGCCGTTTGCCGGCGAGGCCGAGGTGGCGATCGCCGCCGACCGGGTTCTCTCGTTGCGCTCGGTCAACCTGCCGGCCGAGGGCACCACGGTCGAGATCCCGGTCGACGCCGCCTGGGGCAGCGGGGTCTATGCGCTGGTCAGCGCCTATCGCCCGCAAGGGTTGGCGCCGCCCGGATCGGGTGCAACCGGTCCGACGATGCCGCTCGGTCCGGGGC
>DATLTH010000196.1:0-2721 GCA_035533695.1 Allostellaceae bacterium
TGGCCCGCTATCGCGGCAAGATCTGCACCTACAACGACGACATCCAGGGCACCGCCGGGATCGCGCTCGCGGGCATCTTCGCCGCATTGCGCATCACCAAACAGAAACTCACCGATCAACGGCTCCTGTTTCTCGGCGGCGGTTCGGCGGGGACCGGCATCGCCGAGCTGATCAGCCAGGCCATGGCAATGGAAGGCATGGATATCGCGGAGGCGAGGCAGCGCACCGCCTTGTTCGACATCAATGGCCTGTTGGTCACGTCGCGGGCCGATCTGGCGGATTTTCAGAAGCCGTTCGCCCAGGATCGGGCGCCGGTCGCAACTTTCGTGGAAGCGATCAGGGCGATCCGGCCCACCGGCATCATCGGCGTCAGCACCGTGCCGAAACTGTTCACGCGCGAGGTGATCGAGGCGATGGCGGAGATCAACGAGCGGCCGATCGTCTTTCCCTACTCGAACCCGACCTCGCGCTCGGAATGCACCGCCGAGGAGGCGTATCGCTGGTCCGGCGGCCGGGCGGTTTTCGCGAGCGGCAGCCCGTTTCCGCCGGTCGAGATCGGCGGCCGACGGTTCGTGCCTGGCCAGGGCAACAACGTCTACATCTTCCCCGCCATGGGCATGGCGGTATTCGCCACTGAAGCCACCCGGGTCACCGAAGAGATGTTTATCGTCGCGGCAAAAGCCGTGGCCGAGCAGGTCACCGAAGATAACCTCGCGATGGGGCTGATCTATCCGCCGCAGAGCCACATCCTGGAAGCGTCGTTGCATGTCGCCCAGCGCGTCGCAACGTACATCTTTGATCACGGCCTCGCCCGTGTACCTCGGCCGGACGATGCGTCCGCTCTCGCGGACTTTTACTTGTATCGCTCTCGGTATCTTCGCTACAGCGCCGCCGCGCGGGCGAGGGTGCCGGCGTCGGCCAGGCGGTCGAGTCCGAGGACCCTCTCGCGCAGTTCGCGCGCGCGGGCTTGGCCGAGCACCGGACCGGCCAGGACATCGAACTTTGCGGCCAGGCGCTCACCCTGCGCCGCGATGTCGGCATTCGGGATGCCGGCGTCGTGGGCGGCGCGGACGACGCGGCCGTCGCGCAGCCGAACCGCGATCTCGGCGCCGGCTTCGGGCAGGTCGTCGCGGAAATCGCATTCGACCCGCTCGCGCAATGCGACCAGCCTGGGGTCCGTCGCCGTGGCGACGCTGTAGGCGTCGAGCCCGGCCGTATCGACGCCGGCGAGCGCCATCGCCACGGTCTGGCGCAGGCTGAATTTGGCTTCGAGACCGTCGCTCGGCGCCGGGATGTTGCAGATCCGGCTCGATCCGCGATGCACCGCCAGGGTGATGCTTGCGATGTCGTCGGGCATTACCCCGTGCCGCTCGCGGATTTGCTGGCCGCATTCGATCGGCCCGTGGGTCATGTAACAGGCGGCATGGTACTTGAACAAATTGGCGAGGATGTAAAACCCGTGTGGCGGCTCCGCCAGCGCCTTTTCGGGATGGAAATCGCGGCTGTGCGTCGAGGCAAAGCCCTGCTCGCACTCGACGAGGTCGGGCCGGCTGGAAAAGCCGCGCGCGGCGAGGCGCGCCGCCAAGAGGCCGTTCTGCGCCGCCTTGCCGGCGTGGAACGGCTTGCACATCGTGCCGAATTGCGATTTGAGCCCGGCCGCCTGGGTCCCCGCGATGCCGAGCGCCTGCGCCGTCGCCGCGGCGTCGAGGCCAAGCAGATGGGCGCAGGCGGCCGCGGCGCCGAACGCGCCGACCGTGCCGGTGGCGTGGAAGCCGCGCCCGTAATGCCCCGGCCGCAATGCCATGCCGATGCGGCAGGCGGTCTCGTAGCCGGCGACAAAGGCGGCGATCACCTCGCGCCCGGAGCTGCCGCGCTGCTCGGCGAGCGCGAGAAGCGCCGGCAGGATCGCGACCGACGGGTGGCCCGGCATCGCCAGGTTGACGTCGTCATAGTCGAGCGCATGGCCGATCGCGCCGTTGACCAACGCCGCCGACAAAACCGGCAGCCGCGCCTTGTGGCCGATGATGCCCGCCTGCGCCGCGCCACCCGCCTCGGCCAGCTCATCGAGGAGGATCGCGACCAGCGGATCGTCGGCGCCGGCGAGCGCCACCCCGTAATAATCGAGCACGCATTGCCGCGCCAATGCCCGCACCGTCTCGGGCAGCGCGTCGTAGGTGAGCGCGCTCGCCTGTTCTGCGAGGGCCCTGGTCAGATCGCCGGCTTTTGTCCGGGTCGCCAGATCACCGTCCATTCTGCATCTCCTCACGACCAAGGGCCGTCATTGCGAGCACAGCGAAGCAATCCCGTGCCGATTGCGCGCTACAGGTTCTACAGAGCTTGCGGCCTGTCTGTCCACGATGCCTCTCTTACCGGGATGGACTTTCGATCGTTACTGCCAAGCTAAATAGACGCAATAGACCGGGCCTTCTCTAACCGTACCGCCGTGGCTGGCGTGATATGACTGATCACGCTTTTTCGGGTGATATTTTGCATAAAGGTCAGGCTTCGTTATACACCTAGTGAATAGCTCACGTTCGACCACCAGAGCGTCTATCGCACTTAAGCCGGTCATTAGAATTACGAAATGAGGACTATCGCCGATTAACTGTTGCGCCTTCTTACCTCTATACTGTTTTCGCCGAGTTTCCGGCGTGCAGGTCAAGCCAACGATACATTCCTTGACGGCTGGCGATGCACAAATAGCCGAAATTTTGTTTTCAA
>DATLTH010000197.1:0-4099 GCA_035533695.1 Allostellaceae bacterium
CGGCCTGCGACTTGAGGAGCTGCTCGACGTCGGCGTGCGGCCGTTGATTTGCATCGAGCGCCCTGGCGTCATCCAAGCCGTTGCGGGCGACCGGCTCACCCGGCTTTGCATTCTCTGGCCTCGAATGTTCCTGCGCTTTGACCGTGCGATCGCCGGCGGCCGGTCGACGTACCACCGGATTGTCGCGAGCCTGTGCTGCCAGCGGCACGTGATGGCGCGGCGGCATCAATGAGGTGACGAGCCCAACGTAGGGCGGATTTTCCTGCTCCCAATTCAAGGATTCCGCCGCCTTCATTACGTTCGCTTTAAGGACCGCATAGCCGGCCGGTTCCAGCATGCCTTGTATCACGGCCGCAATATCGGCGGGGGCGCGCTCGTTGAAGGTGGCTCCGATGTGAAACTCGTCGATCGTACTGGCGATGTCGCCGAGCCGAGAAACGGCTACCGGCAGGCGCGCCATCACCATCTCGAGAAACTTGTTCGGCATGCTGTAGAAATTATTGGGATGCTCGCTCGGCCGCGGTATCACCCCCAGATCGCCCCCGGAAATATAAGGCACCAGATCGTTCGGCTCGCGCGGCGGCAGGATATGGACTCGCGCGCCGGCGCCCAGCTTGGCGGCGAGACCCGGCAATACCTCCTGAGCATAGCTCTTCTGAGAGGGGTTGAAGATGCCGATAATCGCGAGATGGATCGACGATGCCAGGTGGGGCATCGCCTTGATCAGCAACTCGATCCCTTGTTCCGGATAGATCAACCCGCACCACACGAGAACCCGGATCTCCGCCCCGATACCGGCATCGGCGCGCAGACGGCTGTCGATTTGGTAAGGCCAGTAGTACCGGCAGTTGCGCACGACGAGTGGGCGCGGAATCCGATAGTGGCGGACATACCAGTCGGCAAGCCCATTGCCTACGGTGGTCATGGCGTCGGCTTTGCCGAAGAGGCGCCTCTCCTGGCGTCGCTGCAGCCGCTCGCAGAGACGTTCGGCGAAACACAGATTAAGCGCCGCGCCGAGCCGGTGCGAAGTGATCTCGACGGCATCGTAGATCAGCTTGGCGCCGTCGCGGCGAGTCAGCCTCGTGCCCGCCAGCAAGCCATAGTTATCGTACGCCTGCACAACATCGAAGCGGCGACCACGTGTCACCTTGTCCGCCGCTTCGGCGAAGGAATATGACGCGGACCACTGGTTCGGGACCAGCACGAAGCGGGTCATGATCTGGACTGCGTCCTCGGCGGCAAGGCTGCGCCAAGTCGACGCGAAACCTTCCAGCCTTTTTTTCAGCAACAGCGCACAGGGCGTGACCACCAGCGTGCGCCAGAAGACTCGGCCGAGCGACCGCAACGGCACCTGTCCCAACTTGAGAAGCCGGATGGCCAGCGCCTTGGGCCCGCCCTTAACCAACTGCGCCTGGCGAGCCTTCTCCTGCTTGCTGTGACGCTGGCTTCGCTTCTGTCGGTATAGGGCCAGGCGGTTCGCGAGCTCTCGCGTTTTTGGAGTGTATTTTACCTCGATATATTCTACCTCCGGGCACATCGCACGCAATTGCGGCCCGGGGCTCGCCAGCGATACGATCGTGACGTCGTAACCGGCATCGACCAGCGCCTTGGCCAGCCGAGGAGCCCGAGTCAAATTCTCGATCCGCGAGCGGGCCGCGATACATATGCGGCCTTTTCCACCTGATCCGCCGACGGTGTTGGCGTTGTCGAGGGCCACCGGTGCTGGCGTGATGACCGGTTGGGCGGCGATCCTCTCCGGCATCAGCTCTCTCCGGGCAGCGGTGCCCGATCGAAGCGCGACCGCCGGTCCACGTTAAGCGGCATTCGCGCCGCCCGTCGCCAG
Source organism: Allostellaceae bacterium (assembly GCA_035533695.1). Lineage (GTDB taxonomy): Bacteria > Pseudomonadota > Alphaproteobacteria > ATCC43930 > CGMCC-115725 > DATARH01. The sequence goes on from DATLTH010000197.1 coordinate 1,844, forward strand.
CGGCTCGACGGCGGCGCGCGAGGTCGGCTCCTCCGGCAAGAAAAAAGTGGCGTTGTGCATGCACGTCCACGAGGCCGGGTGCAGCAGCGCCACGAAGCCGCCGCCTTGCGTAACGCGGCCGCGGTAGCAGCGCCGCCGTTCAGTAGTGGGGGCGCCCTCCCACATCATGCGAGGGAAGGGGATCGCATCGGACCCTTCCCCGACCGCCACGTGATCGAAGCCAAAGCGCGCCACTCCCCATTTCTGAAAATAATTGCCCGGAAAAAAATACGTTATGAGCGGCGCCACCTCGGGATGGCGAGTGCGCACCTTGGTGAAGGCGCCGGCCAAAAAATTGCCATGCGCCGACACGCTCCTCCAGTCGCCGAACGCTTCCCGGAAGCTCGTCGCCAGCTGCGATAATGTGTCGTCGGCGCCGTGCCGGATCTCCCGCAAGGCAGGGGCGTCATCGCCGTCGCGAAGATAGGCGGCGTGAAGCTCCAGCATCCAGGCGGTAAAGTCTTCACCCTCGACGGATCTGATGGCGTCCACATTGCCGCCGAGCTTCTCGTTCAAATACCAGGTTGCCACCGGCGCGGCGTGCAGCCCGAACTGCGTGAAGCGCCGGTCGAACTCCAACAACTTGAGGAAGTAAGGCTCGGCCGCCTCGTGATTGTGCGAGAATTTCCAGGTAATCTGAAACGAGCCGACAATCTCGAAGCGTTCGTGCAAATCGGCAAGGATGTAAGCGGCCAGCAGGTCCTGGGGGTGCACGTCGTAGCGCAGATAGGCGATCCGCTCGTCGTACCGCAGCGGGCCATTCTCGAAGCTGCCGAAGACATACCCCTCGGAGCGCAGCCACTCGACAAAGCGGGGAAAGGAATGATCGACGGCGCCGCCGATAATGCGCCGGGAGGCGGCCGCCAACTCGGTCGTGTTGACCAATTCACATTGCGGTCCGAACGTCGAGAGATGCTCCGCTCCGGTGAGAACAGGTTGAGTAGGGATCGCGTCGAGCGTCAAACTCATCAAAGTCTCCTTGGCCCGGCTGCAGACTTTCGCAGTCGACCGTGCCACGCGCTGCCTCCGCACAATGTGGACGGAGGTAGCGTCTTGATCTTCCGGTGGCCGCATTGTGCTGCCTGCCCGGCCGTCACGCAAGCGCGCCCCACCGCCGAGCCTGGGCGAGCGGGGAGCCCAATCCCGTCGCGTTCCTTGCGCGCGCGGCGGTCGGCGTGCGGCCAAGAGCTCATCCGGGCGGCGGACGCCGCCGTCATCGCCAATCGATGCACACCTGCAGGTAAGACGCGCACGAATCGATCAGCCGGTACGCCTCTGAGAATTCAGCTGCTTCAAAGCGATGCGACACCAGATGACGTACTTGGACCTTGCCGGTGCGCACGAGATCGAAGGCAAATTGCAGGTTCCGACGCCGGCCCCAACGGTTGTATTCGTTACCTTCCTGTGCGCTACCGGTTGCACGGACGCCGAATAGTGCCAGTTCATTCGCGAATAGCGCCTCTCCATCGATCGGGATCGGATCGTTATAGAATCCGCCAAGCACAAGGTGTCCCTGCGAGGCCAGAACCGCCATCAGCCGGCTGACGTTGGCCGCAGCGCCCGAGCACTCGAAGGCGCCGTGAATGGGCGGCAGTTCGGTCAAGATATCCGCCATCGTCTCGTAAGTGGACGAATGGCTCGCCCCGCCTGCCAGCGCCAACGCGATCTTTTGCGGCGAACGCGTCAGGGCCAGGATGGGGCCGCCGATCGTCGCCGCGAGCACCTGTAGGTAAATCATTCCAAGCATGCCCAACCCGCCGACCGCCACCGCATCCCCGACGGTAATTCCGGAGCGATGGACCGCATGGACGGCAGAGGCGGCCAGGCTCGTCGCCAGCGCATCCTCGTCGCTGAGCGCGGAGGGTAACGGGAACCAGATGTCCTTGTTCTCAATCGTGACGTGCGAGGCATGCGGCTTCATGACGAAGACACGATCACCCGGCTTCAACCCGACGAAATCATCGCCGATTTCGATCACTTCACCGACCGATGCGTATCCCGGGCGATACGGATACCCCCGGCGGCCGCTTCGCAATGCCGCCGCGGTGCCGTTGAACCACATCCGCTCGGTTCCCGCGCTGATGCCGGACAGCGCGGTCTTTACGACGGCTTGAGCGGGACCGGGCCGCGGCGCGGAGGCGATCTCGATGCTCGCACGATAGGGACCGGAAAATTGAATATAACTCAACAACCCCTCATCCCCCAGACTAGTTTGGT
>DATLTH010000198.1:0-2689 GCA_035533695.1 Allostellaceae bacterium
CCGCATCAGGCCGTTGCCGGAGGAGCGGGTCTTCTGCACCGACGGATCGGCCGGCTGGCCGGTCTGCACCGTCGGCCAGTCGCCGACCATGCAGTGCATCTCGCGCGGCACCGAATTGCCGACCGAGTTGCCGCCGATCGCATCCGGCGCCTTGTCGACGAAGACAACCCCATGCGCCAGCAGCCATTCGAAGGCGGGGGCGCTGTTGTCGGCGAAGGCACGGATGATCTCGCGATCGTTATAGCGGTAATCGGGAAAGCCGTTGGGCCCGACCACCGACCAGTCGGTGAGGTCGCGGAACAAGAGGTCGGGCGTGTCCGCGATGCCGTGTTGCTGTTGCACGCTGGTGCCGCCGCCCAAGGGGACATTGCCGCCGCTGGTGATGGCGTGGCCGCCGATATCCGCTTCGGCCTCGACGAGGATCACCGAGCAGCCGGCTTCGCGCGCGACGATCGCGGCCGGCATCCCGGTCGCGCCGGCGCCGATCACCACGACATCGGCCGTGCGATCCCATTCGGCCGGCATTGACGCGGCGGCCGACATTTCCGGACGGTCCGACATCAGGCCGCGGCGGCCTTCGCACCGCTGAGCACCTCGCGGATTCCGGCGATGATCCGGTTGCGGTCCGGGAAGACGGCGCGTTCGAGGATCGGGCTGTAGGGGATCGGCACCTGCAACGCGCAGATGCGCTTCACCGGCCCTTTCAGGCATGCGAACGTCGCGGCGTCCTCGGTGGCGATTGCGGCGATCTCGGCCGAGAAGCCGGCGGTCGGCCCCGCTTCGTCGGCAATGACGAGCCGGCCCGTTTTCTGCACCGACCGGCGGATCGCGTCGGCGTCGAGCGGCACCAGCGTGCGCGGGTCGACAATTTCGACCGAGATCCCCTCCTTGGCGAGTTCCTCGGCCGCCGCCAACGCCTCGTGCACGAGCCAGGCGAGGGCGACCACGGTAACGTCGCTGCCCTCGCGCTTGATATCGGCCTTGCCGAAGGGGATCGTGTAGTCGCCTTCCGGCACCTCGCCCTTGCGCCCCATCAGCCGGCTCGATTCGAACGAGATGACCGGGTTGTTGTCGCGGATTGCCGTCTTCAACAGCCCTTTCATGTCATAGGGCGTCGACGGCAGAAACATCTTGAGGCCGGCCACGTTCATGAACATCGAATAGGGCGATTGCGAGTGCTGTGCCGCGACCTGGCCGCCGCCGCCGACCGAGGCGCGATAGAGGATCGGGAACGACACCTGGCCGCCGAACATGTAATGGATCTTGGCGGCCTGGTTGACGATCTGGTCCATCGCGACAAAGCAGAACGTGACCTGCCGCCAGTCGACGATCGGGCGGAAGCCGGGGCCCGCCGCGCCGATCGACATCCCCGTCAGCGCCGCCTCGGTGATCGGGGTCGCCCTGACCCGCTCGGCGCCAAACTCCTTCAGGAGCGGCGGCAGCGCGTCGGTCGACATGTAGAAGATCTTGGGATCGCGCCGCATCTCCTCGGCGATCGCTTCGAGCGCGGCCTCGTTATACGTCAGCTCTCGCATCGTCTGCTCCTCGCGTCAGGCTGCGTTGCACAAAAACGGTGTCATTCCGGGGGCCGAGCGAAGCGAGGCAACCCGGAACCCATGAACGCAAGCCTCTGGAATATGGATTCCGGGTTCGCCGCTGCGCGACGCCCCGGAATGACGAAACGGTGTGCAACTCCGCGTCACGCCGCAAAGACGTCGTCGCTCGCCTGCTCCGGCGTCGGGAAGGGGCTCGCCTCGGCAAAGGCGACCGCGGCTTCAAGAATGCCCAGGATGTCGCTCTCCATGGCCTTCAGCGCCGCGTCGTCGAGCTCGCCCTGCTGTCTGAGCTGGTGTTCGAGCAGCGCGATCGGGTCCTTGCGCACCCACGCGTCGATCTCGCTCTGATTGCGCGGGTCGGGCTGGCCGCGACGCTCGGTGTGGGCGCGCCAGCGGTAGGTCTTGCATTCGATCAGCGTCGGGCCGCCGCCCGAGCGCGCCCGGTCGACAGCATGGCTCGCCGCCTGATGAACAGCGACAACATCGTTGCCGTCGACCACGACCCCGGGGATGCCGTAGCCGGCCGCCCGCATCGCCACGTCGCCCAGCGCGTGCGTCTGCGCCGCCGCGGTGTTCGCCGCCCACATGTTGTTCTCGCACACATAGAGCATCGGCAACTTCCAGGTCGCCGCGATGTTGAGGCATTCGTGGAACGGACCCGCGTTCGACGCGCCGTCGCCAAAGAACGACACCGCGACGCCGCCTTTCCCTTCCATCTGCGCCGCGAGGCCCGCGCCGGTGACGATTGCGATCCCGCCGGCGACGATGCCGTTGGCGCCGAGCATGCCGATGCCGAAATCGGCGATGTGCATCGAGCCGCCCTTGCCCTTGCAGTATCCGGTCTGGCGGCCGTACAGCTCGGCCATCATGCGGTTGAGGTCGGCGCCCTTGGCGATGCAGTGGCCGTGGCCGCGATGCGTCGAGATGATGCGGTCGCCCGGCCCGAGCGCCGAACAGACGCCGGTGGCGACCGCCTCCTCGCCGATATAGCAATGGACGACGCCGTAGATCTTGCCGGCGACATAGTCGTCCGAGGCGCGCTCTTCGAAGCGGCGGATCGTCAACATCCGGCGCAGCATCGCGCGCTGCTGGTCGGGCGGCAGATTCGTCGCCAGGGTTTGGGTCGAGAGACT
>DATLTH010000199.1:0-8391 GCA_035533695.1 Allostellaceae bacterium
TGCGGCATGCGTCGGTCTCGACCCCGAGCAAACCAGGAACGTCATTGCGAGGAGCGCAGCGACGAAGCAATCTCGATCAGCTCGCGAACCTCGCACGGGATTGCGTCGCTGCGCTCGCAATGACATCGTCGCTTGAGCCAGTCAGCCGATCTCGATCGCGTAATTCTCGATGACCGGGTTGGCGAGCAATTGCCGGCACATGTCCTCGACCCGGGCGCGCGCCGCCGCCGGATCGGTCTCGGCCAGTTCAAGTTCGATCAGCTTGCCCTGGCGGACTTCGCCGATTCCGCCAAACCCCAGCCCCTGCAGCGCGTTGCCGATCGCCTTGCCCTGCGGATCGAGCACTCCCGCCTTCAGGCTGATATGGACGCGCGCCTTCATCGCCGGCGTCTACTGCATCGCCTTCGGCGTCGGGAAATCGCCCGGTCCGCCCTCCGGCAGGATACCGAGCCGGCGGGCCACCTCCTGGTAGCCCTCCTCGACCCGGCCGAGATTCTCGCGAAAGCGGTCCTTGTCCATCTTTTCGTTGGTCCGCGCGTCCCACAGCCGGCAATTGTCCGGGCTGATCTCGTCGGCGATCACGATGCGGACGTCGTCATCGCTGTAAAGCCGGCCGAATTCAAGCCGGAAATCGATCAGCCGGATCCCGATCCCGAGAAACAGGCCGGTCAGGAAGTCGTTGACGCGCAATGCGATCTGCACGATTTCGTCGAGATCGCGGGTGCTCGCCCAGCCGAAAGCGGTGATGTGCTCCTCGGAGACCAAGGGATCGCCGAGCTCTTCGTTTTTGTAGTGGTATTCGATGATCGAGCGGGGCAGGGCGGTGCCTTCGGGGATCCCGAGGCGCCGCGACAGTGAGCCCGCCGCGACGTTGCGCACGACGACCGCGACCGGGATGATCTCGACCTCGCGCACCAGCTGCTCGCGCATGTTGAGCCGGCGCACCAGGTGGGTCGGGATGCCGATCTCGGCGAGCTTCAGCATCAGGAATTCGCTGATGCGGTTGTTGAGCACGCCCTTGCCGGTGATGACGCCCTGCTTGCGATTATGGAACGCGCTCGCGTCGTCCTTGAAATGCTGGACCAGCGTGCCGGGCTCGGGGCCGGCAAACAATACCTTGGCCCTGCCTTCGTAAACCTGCCGGCGTCGCGACATGGCGGTTCTGTGAACAGTGGAGGGTGCTGCAGCGCAATATGGTCATCGCGCGGCGCGGCAGCAACATCGACCTCATTCCCCGCCGACGTAGCGCCACGGTGACGGCTCGGGCAGCCAGCCGGCAAAGCGAAAAACCGGCCGGCGCGTCGCCGAGGGTTCGGCGGGAAGGGCGATCAGCGCGCTCGATACCGTGGCAAAGCCGCGATTCGTGCGGAACCGCAGGGCCGCGTCGGGCGGCAGGCCAGCCGAAGCAGTGTCGTTGCCCAGAAGATCCTGCCAGGCGGTCCATTCCTCGCGGTCGGGATCGGGCGCCGGTGCCGCGAGAAAGCGCGGCTTCGCCACCGCCAGCCGCGGCGTCGACAGATCGTCGAGGTCGCCGGCGGCGATCAGCGACAGACCCTCGCCGATCGGCTGCGCTTCGATCCGGCCGGTCTCCGCGTGGCGCAGCCAGAAGGCGTCGCGGTTGTCGGCGACGATCAGGTTGAAGCTGCGATAGGAGGCGGGATCGAGATCCGACAATGCCGCGGCGGCATCGACCGCATCGGCATGATCGAGCGCCTCGAGCACCAGTTCGCCGCGCGAGCGCACGCCCGCAGCGGGCCCCAAGGAGCCGTGCCGGTTCAGCACCGCGGCGGCGACGCCCCAATCGTTGACGCCCAGCCACGACCCGCCGGCGAGCAGGTCAAGGCCGGCGACGATCTCGGCGCGGTCGGGCCAATGCCGCCCTGGCGGCTTCGCGGGCCGGTCGATCATCTCGTCGCGGTTGGCGCCGATCACCACCGGCCAGGCGTGCTCGGGGCGGCGCAGGATCACCAGGGTGCACATTCACGTCCTCACGCGTGACACGATCGGCTGTGATATTGTCCGGAACTTAGTCCGGCTGGGCCGGCACAGGATGCGAGGACCATGACCACCTTCAACGAACGCGAAAAGGATTTCGAAGCGCGCTTCAAGCATGACCAGGAACTGCAGTTCAAGGTCAAGGCGCGGCGCAACCGGATGCTGGGGCTGTGGGCGGCCGAGCGCATGGGTCTCGCCGCCGATGCGGCGGAGGCCTATGCGCGGGAAGTCGTCGACGCCGAGTTCCACGGCGGCGACCGCCATGTCGTCGCCAAGCTGGTCGCCGACCTCGCCGCCAAGGGCCAGCACTCCACACCGGCGCAGGTCCAGTTCGAGCTCGACCATCTTGCCGAGCAGGCCAAGCAGCAGATCATGAACGAATAGGCCGCGGCGGCTCACGGCACCAGCACGATCTGGTAGCCGGTAAAGCGGGCATCGCCGCACAGGTTTTCGTGGCCGCTGCGGCAATATGCGCACGTCCCGCAGGGTCCTTCGCGAATCAGGATTGTCGATAGGGTCGCGGGCCGCCCAATCCGCCAAGGATAGCGCGCCTCACGCGCCGCATGACAGAAGGGGCTTGGCAGGAGCGTCAAATTCCGCTTCCTGATCGGGAACCATGAGCGGCAGCCGCGCGCGCACCAGCCCCAATTCGCGCTTCGGCTGCGGGCCGAAGGGAGCCGTGTTCGCCTGATGCAGAGCCGGGTCGACGACCAGCATTTGCGCCGGCTGATCGCCGAGTATTTCGGGTCCGGCGCGCGCCTGCGCATCCTGCGCCAGGCACCGGCCTTCGGCGCGTCGGTGTTCGTCGTCGATTTCGACCGCGGGACCCGCCATTTCCGCACGCTCGGCTCGTTCGGCCCCTCGTTCGGCGCCGCCGATCCCGATACCCCGCAGGTGACCGAACAATCGAGCATGGACCTGCTTTATCCGGCGCAACTGGTGTTCCACTACGAGCGGCTGATGTCATTGGCCTTCGCGCTCGCCGAGCGGCCGGTGACGGCCTTGCTGCTCGGGGTCGGCGGTGCGGCGATGTGGCGCTTCATGCGCGCCTACCTGCCGGAATGCGCGCCGACCCTGGTCGACGCCGACGAGGGCGTCGCGGCGATCGCCCGGCGCTGGTTTTTTCTCAACCAGCCGGTGGTGATCGACACTGCCGCGGGCTTTCTCGCCGGGAATACGAGGCAGTTCGATGTGGTCCTCGTCGATCTTTACGATGCGCGCGGGCCGGCGCCGTTCGACGAAGTGTTCTGGACGCGCTGCATCGACGCGCTCGCGCCGGGCGGCGTTCTCGCCACCAACTGGGCCGATTTCGCGACCAACCGCGGGGTGAAGCCGATGGCCGAGGCGCAGAGCCGGATGGCGCGGGCTCGCGGCTTCGACACCTATTACGTGACCCGGCGCGGCTTTCGCGACAACCTCGTGCAATACCTGCCGACCGGCACGGAGCGCGGGCCCGAGGCGATCATCGGTGCGCTCGAACGCTTTGCCCGCGATCGCCGCCTGCCCGACCGCGGCCGGTTCATTCTCGAACACTGCCTGATCTCGATCGAGTTCCCGCTCGAGATCTGAGGCCGGCTCAGCGGCTCGCCGCTTTCCGGGCGCGTTCGGCGCGCTCGCGACGCGAGACCGGATGCGGGACCCACGGCCGGTCGCCGCGGCTGGCGTTGGCTTCTTCGACGGCGACGCCGCCCGGATCGAGCCACAGCGCAATCGCGCCCTGGCGCCAGGTGTCGATGCGGTCCTCGACCGGGATGCGCGAGCGGCAGCGGAACCCGGCAGGTATTTGCGCGACGATCGCGTCGACCGTGTAGCACGCCACCGGCAGCCCGGCCTTGGCGGTCACCAAAGCCACCCGCCGACCGTCGGCGGCGTAGTAGCAGCGGCCCTCGGCCGAACAGTCGAGGGCGCCGGCGGCGGCGCCGGCAGCGGGCCACGGGTGCAGCGCGGCGCCGGTCTCGCCGACCAGGAACGAGCGCGTCAGCCGCTCGGTCGTGGCGGCGACGAAATAGCCGCCGTCCGGCGCGCGCACGGCGAGAAACCGGCCGAAATCGCCGAGGATGATGTCGGGCGGCCGGGTCAGGAGCAGCGTCGCCATGCCGGCGGCGATGCCGATGCCGCCCCACCACCGCCACCTTCCCTGCCACAGGCACAGCCAGCTGCCGCCGAGCGCGACCAGCACGGCGCCGGCGGTCGGCAGGCGCGGCGTCGACCAGATGTTGCCGGGCAGGACGGCGACCCATTGCGCCACGACGATCGTCGCATCGATGCCCCAGCCCATCGGCACCAATGCCAGCTTTTCAAGGCCGAACGGCATCAACAGACAGGCGACGACGCCCCACGGCAGGGTCCACATCGCCGAGATCGGCACGGCGATCATGTTGGCGAGCGGCGAATACAGCACGACATGGTGGAAATGGTAGATCGCGAACGGCTCGGTGCCGATTGTCACGATAATCGTGGTGACCGCGACGGCGCCGCAATAGGCCAACGCCTTGCCGGCGAACGAGCGGGTGCGGAAGTAGCGGCCGAGTTGCTCGCCCCAGGTCTCGTAGACCGCGATCAGCGCGACGACGGCGCCGAACGACATCTGAAAGCTGACCCCGATGAGGCTCGCCGGATCGAGCAGCAGCACGACCAGCGCGGCGAGCGCGCAGATCCGCATCGACAGGCGCAGCCGGTCGATCACGATCGCGGCGAAGACGATGCCGTTCATGACAAAGGCGCGCTCGGTCGGGATCGCCGCGCCCGAGATCATCAGGTAGCAGAACAGCACGATGAGCGTGACGACCGCCGCGATCTTCTTGATCGGATAGCGCAACGCCAGCCACGGGATCAGCGCCAGGCCGCCGCGCACCGCGAAAAACACGAAGCCGCCGACGAGGCCGAGATGCAGCCCGGCGATCGCCAGCAAATGCGACAGGCCGGACTCGCGAAAGGCCTCTTTGACCGCCTCGGTCATCGTGCCGCGCTTGCCGGTGATCACCGCCGACGCCACGCCGCCGGTCGAACCCGGCAGGGCGGCGTTGATCCGCTGGGTCATCTCGACGCGCAGACGCAGCAGCCATTCCCGCCAGCCGCCTGCCGCCACCGCGTCGCCCGGTTCGCCGATCCGGTGGGCGCCGCCATAGCTGTAGCCGACCCCGCCGATGCCGGCGAAATAAAGCTCGCGCTGCATGTCGCGCCCGCCGGGCAGCACCTGCGCCGGCGGCGGGTAGAGCATCGCCTTCGCGGCGAGGCGGTCGCCGGGCTGCAAGGCATCGCTCGCAGCGGTAATGTGAATGCGGACGCGGTGCGGCTGCTCGCCGGCATCGAGACCGGGCAGCGGATCGGGCGCGACGACGACCCGCCAGCCGCGCTCGACCTTGTCGATATCGACGACCCGGCCGGTCAATGCCACCGGGCCGAGGCGGCGCTGCAGCATCGGCGTGCCGTGCTCGACCCGCGCCTCTTGCATCACCGCGAACCCGGCCGCGACGAAGGTGATCGCGATCGCCGCGTCGCGCAGCGGCGGCCAGCGGCGCAATGCCACGCCAACCGTCGCCGCGGCGAGCGTTGCGGCGATGCCGAGCCAGGCTGCCGGTTCGATCGTCGGGGTGAAATAAAGTGCGATGCCGGCGCCGAAAAATACCGCGATCCAGAGCACATGCCGGTCGCCTTCGGCGGCGTAGGCAGCGGCGAGCGCGGTCAGCGGCCGCCACGCACGGCGATACGCCGCGCCCAGGCCCTCGCCCGCGACCGCCAGATCCGCCATCGCCCTGCCTTTCGCGCCATACGATTGTAGTCCATCGGGCGCTCGCGAAACAGCGCTGTTGCGGCCGGCCGCTTGGCTCTCCGAATGCGTCGATCGCGCGCCAAATATGGATTGACAGGACGGGGGCGCGATTGCATTATTTCGATTGTTCGTCAATCATCGTAATATATCGAATGGATCAGCACCGTGCGATCGCGGCGCTCGGCGCGCTCGCCCAGGAAACCCGGCTCGCGCTGTTCCGGCTGCTCGTCGCCCGCGGCCCGGAGGGGCTGCCGGCCGGGGTCATCGCCGAGCGGCTTGCGGTGGCGCCGTCCTCGCTGTCGTTCCACTTGCAGCAGCTCGTCCATGCCGGGCTGATCACCCAGCGGCGATTGGGCCGCCAGTTGATCTATGCCGCCGAATATCAGGCGATGAACCAGCTGCTCGTCTACCTGACCGAAAACTGCTGCGGCCGGGCCGAACTCTGCGCCCCGGTGTGCAACCCATCGGGCGCCTTCGCCACAGGAGGAGATTACCGACATGGATGCGGCTGAGATCAAGAACATGGTGCGCGCGCGCTACGGCAGCATCGCTGCGGCGGCCGACGCTGCGGGGTGCTGCGCGCCGACCGCTACATCGTGCTGCGGCCCGGCGACGGTGGCGACCCCGGACGAGAAATCCCTGCGGATGGGCTATTCCTGCGAGGATTTGGCCGCGGTGCCCGAAGGCGCCAATCTCGGGCTCGGCTGCGGCAACCCGCAGGCGATCGCCGCGCTGATGCCGGGCGAAGTCGTCGTCGACCTCGGCAGCGGCGCCGGCTTCGACTGCTTTCTCGCGGCAACGCAGGTCGGCGCCGCGGGCCAGGTGATCGGCGTCGACATGACCCACGAGATGCTGCAAAAGGCGCGCGAGAACGCCGGCAGGATCGGTGCTCTGAACGTCGAGTTCCGCCTCGGCGAACTCGAGCACCTGCCGGTCGCCGACAACACCGCCGACGTCGTGATGTCGAACTGTGTCGTCAATCTCGTCCCCGACAAGGCGCAGGTGTTTCGCGAAGCCTTCCGCGTGCTGAAGCCGGGCGGCCGCCTCGCGATCTCCGACGTCGTCAACATCGCGCCGCTGCCGGCCGCGCTGAGCGCCGACCCGGCATTGCTGTGCGGGTGCATTGCCGGTGCGGCATCGGTCGAGCGGATCGAGCGGTGGCTTCGCGACGCCGGGTTTGTCGATGTGCGGGTAGGCGTCAAGCCGGAGAGCCGCGAACTGGTTGCCACCTGGGCGCCGGGGGCAGGCATCGAGAACCATGTCGCCTCCGCCGCCATCGAAGCGCGCAAGCCGGCAGTGCGCTGATATCGGCCGGCAAGGCGACGCCTCTTCGCACGAGATCGCAGGAGATCGCATGACATCGGCAGCCGATGCCGCCCATCGCCGGGCGCGGCCGGGCCTCGGGGCCTTCGAGCGTTATCTGACGCTGTGGGTGGCCTTGTGCATCGTCGCCGGGATCGTGCTCGGGCGGTTCGCGCCGGCGCCGTTTCACGCGCTCGGCCGGATGAACGTGGCGCAGGTCAACATCCCGGTCGCCGTCCTCATATGGCTGATGATCGTGCCGATGCTGGTCAAGGTCGATTTCGGCGCCTTGCACCGGGTGGCCGAGGCGTGGCGCGGCATCGCCGTCACGGTCGGCATCAACTGGCTGGTCAAGCCGTTCAGCATGGCGCTGCTCGGCTGGCTGTTCATCGGATTTCTGTTCCGCCCGCTGCTGCCGGCGGGGCAGATCGACAGCTACATCGCCGGCCTCATTCTGCTTGCCGCGGCGCCGTGCACCGCGATGGTCTTCGTGTGGTCGAACCTGACCGGCGGCGACGCCAACTTCACATTGTCCCAGGTCGCCCTCAACGACACGATCATGGTCTTCGCGTTCGCGCCGATCGTCGGCCTCCTGCTCGGGCTGTCGTCGATCACCGTGCCGTGGACGACGCTCTTTCTGTCGGTCGTGCTCTATATCGTCGTGCCGGTCATTGCCGCGCAGCTGTGGCGCCGCCTGCTGCTGGCGCGCGGCGGCGAAGCGGCATTGGCGAGGGCGCTGCGCCGCCTGCAGCCGGTTTCGCTGGCGGCGTTGCTCGCCACGCTGGTGCTGTTGTTCGGCTTCCAGGGCGAGGAGATCGTGCGCCAGCCGCTGATCATTCTGCTGCTCGCGGTGCCGATCGTGATCCAGGTTTATCTCAATGCCGGGATTGCCTATGGACTCAACCGGGTTCTCGGGGTGCCGCACAACATCGCCTGCCCATCGGCCCTCATCGGCGCCTCCAATTTCTTCGAGCTGGCGGTCGCCGCGGCGATCGCGCTGTTCGGCTTCCAGTCGGGCGCGGCCCTGGCGACCGTGGTCGGCGTCTTGGTCGAGGTGCCGGTCATGCTGTCCGTCGTGCATATCGTCTTGCGCACCCGCGGCTGGTACGAGCGCGGCGCTTGATTATCGCGTGAAGCGGGCCTAGAAACCGCCGGCGCGCGGTCCAATCGGGCCGCGTGATATGCTTTATCTATTCTGCTGAACGAGGTGCCGCATGGCCCGCAAATGCCCCGTCACCGGCAAGGGTGTCCAGGTCGGCCACAATGTGAGCCATTCCAACATCAAGACAAAGCGGCGCTTTCTGCCGAATTTGCAGACCATC
>DATLTH010000200.1:0-3114 GCA_035533695.1 Allostellaceae bacterium
GGTCCTCGTTGAGGACGCCCATCGAGAGCCCGATCGTGGCGATAATCACCTCGGTCGAGCCGCGCGCATTCATTCCGCATCCGAGCGCCAGCGACTCGGCCCAATCCATGCCGCCGAAACGGCCGCCGATAAAGGCGCCGCCGAACTTGCCGAGGCTGGCGATGGCGATCAGCCCGACCGTAAGCAACAGCAGGTCGGGGTTGGCAAGCACGCCGAGATTTGTCGAGAGTCCGGCCAACCCGAAAAAGATCGGCATAAACAGCGCGACGATGAGGCCGCGGAGCTGCTCGTCGATATGGCGGGTCAGAATCGGCGACTGGCCGACCAGAATGCCCGCGATGAAGGCGCCGAGGACGGTATGCACGCCGATCGCGTTGGTGGTCAGCGCCATGGCCCCGGTTATCACCAGGATCGCGGTGATAACGGGCAGCTCGCTGATGAACCTGTCGTTCACCCAGCGGATCGCCCAGAATACCAGCCGGCGGCCGATGGTGAAGCTGACCACCAGAAAAATCGTCGTCCCGACGAGGCTCCGCGCCAGCGAAGCGAGGTCGATCGCGCCATGCAAAGCGAGACCGAAGACGACCGACATGATGATCCAGCCGATCGTATCGTCGATGATCGCGGCGGCGATGATCACCTGGCCGACGGTCCGGCGCAGAAAGCCGACCTCGCGCACAATCATCGCCACCATCTTTACCGAAGAGATCGACAGGGCGACGCCGAGAAACAGCGTCGTAATCAAGCGCTTTCCCGGATCGGGCAGAATCGCGTCCGGAAGCAATTCGCCGAGGATAAAGCCGCACAGGAAGGGTAAGGCGATCCCGCATATCGAGATGCTGAACGCCGCTCGGCGCGAGTGCCGGACAACCGACAGATCGGTCTCCATCCCGGTCAAGAGCAGCAGGAGCAGAATGCCGAGCTGCGCAAGCGCGTCGAGCATCGCCCGCTGGCTAGGGTCTGCCGGGAACAGGGCCTGTTGACCCTCGGGCCACAGGGCGCCGAGCACCGAGGGGCCGAGGAATATGCCGGCGATCAGCTGACCCATGACGGCGGGCTGGCCGATCCGCTGCATCAGCTCGCCCATGAGCCGCCCACAGACGAGCAGCGCGATGATTTCGCACAGGAAGATCACCTCGGAAGGAGCGTGCGAGGGTCCCTCGGCGGCCACTGCCAGCGTCGGCGCGAACACGGCCGAGACTGCGGCCAGCAAGACCGGCATCGCCCGACACCGGGCAGCGGGGGATGTCGCCCGGCCTCCAGTAGCTGGTTCCGTTACCACGCTTACTCCCCCCAGCGCTCTCCGCCGAGTAGCGGCTTAATCGCGCCCGAAAGCAATCGGACGCGGCTGATCTTATTCTCCGGTCATCATCCTCGCCGAAGATTGCCCATGCGAGCGCTCACAGCATCGATACGTCGGTATAGGTAATTTCCGAGGCTGCCGCAGCCCCCTGCCGCCCGTTACACTGGCCTCCGTCGGGCCTGATGTCCGTGGCAGGGTAGTTAGCAACGCTATCGGCGGTCTTGAGGACACGCTCAAGGATGCGCTGACATGTGTCAAAGCCGAGGAAAATAGAACATGCAGAAAGTGGTAATTCTTGCCGGTGCAGCACTGATTGGCGTCGCCCTTATCTCCGGCGGCGTATCAGCACAAGGCACGGCGGATAAGGTCGAGGGAACAGCAAAACAGGTCAAGGGGTCGATCAAGGAAAACGTCGGCAAGGCGACAGGCGACACCAGCCTGGAGTCGGAGGGCAAGGTCGACAAGGTTGAAGGCGGGGCCCAGAACGCTGTCGGCGACGTTAAGAACGCCGTCGGCGATGCCAAGGATAAGCTGACCAAATGAGGATGGTCTTTCACGGTAGCGGGCAGCCGATCGCGATGCAGAGGGAATACCGGATCCATCGCGCGAAAATCGGATATATGCGCGCAACCTATAGGAGATCGAGGGTTATAGCGATAATCTTCGACCACACGGCTGCCCACGCGGCTGCCAAGGGAGGGAGTTGAATTATGGGAACGATCATCCTGATTGTGCTGGTCATCCTTCTGCTGGGAGGCGGCGGGTTCGGATATTCGCGCTACGGCATGGGCGGCGGGATCGGCATCGGCGGTATTCTGCTCATCGTCCTGATCTTGTATCTGGTGTTCGGTCGCGGGAGGTTTTGAACCGCCTCTGACCGCAGCGCCTGAGCGGCGGGAAGCGACCGCAATTCCGGCACCGGACGGAGGCGATGGCCATCCCCGAACCTGACCCCCTTGGGTCCGCATAGGGTCCGCAAGTTCGAACGCCGCCTCCGTCCGCCTCGCCTGGTCACGCATAACAATTTGATTTGATTGGTGGGTGCAGCAGGACTCGAACCTGCGGCCCGCTGATTAAGAGTCAGCTGCTCTACCAACTGAGCTATGCACCCCGCCGCGGGAGGGGCGGTCTATAACAAAGCCCCGGCGGCTTGTCGATAGCGCAACCGCGGTCCGCCGCGGGGCGGCTCAGCAGGGCCGCGCGGCGTCGCGTTGCGGGATTCCGGGCGCGGCGGCCTCGTGGCCTGCGGGGACGCGCACCGGCCGCGGCGACCACGTAAAGATCGACGACATCGCGTAGTTCCACACCACCGACACGGCGGCGCCGGCCAGCCCGGCAAGCCACCATGAATGGTGATCGACGACCAGATACGAGGCGACCCCGACATTGGCGCCGGCGCCGGCGCCGCACACCGCATAAAACGATATGAGGCCGGTCCACAAACGCTTCCCGCGCAGCCGGCGGTCGCGGTAGGTGAACAGATTGTTCAAGAGAAAATTGCCGGTCATCGCGACCACGGTCGCCACCGACTGGCCGATCGCGAACGCGGCGAGCAACACATGGGTGACGAACCACAACGTCAATAAATGCGTCCCGACGCCGAGCGCGCCGATCGTCGCGAACAAGAGGAAGCGCACCGGGACCGCCGGCCCGACCAGCTTTTCCAACAGCAGCATCAGGTATTCCCAGGCCACCATCGTATCGAGCTTGCTCTCGCCGTGGAGGCGCTGGCGAAAATTGAGCGGCAATTCGGCGAAGGCGAGCGGCCGCGGGGAGGAGGCAAACAAATCCAACAGGATCTTGAAACCCTG
>DATLTH010000201.1:0-7417 GCA_035533695.1 Allostellaceae bacterium
TGCCTCGCGACCGAGAAGGCGGCGGTCGGCATGGTCCCGGGCACCCACGGCTCGACCTTCGGCGGCAACCCGATGGCGGTCGCGGCCGGCAATGCGGTGATGGACGTGATGCTGGCGCCGGGCTTTTTCGACCGCGTCAACGCCACGGCGCGGCTGTTGCGGACAAAGCTCGAGGCGCTGGTCGCCGCCTACCCGAAACTGTTCGCCGAATTGCGCGGTTCGGGGCTGCTGCTCGGCATTCGCTGCCAGCAAGGCGTGCCGGCCGGCGATTTTGTCGCCAAATTGCGCGCCAACGGGCTGTTGTGCCTGACCGCGGGCGACAACGTGCTGCGCATCCTGCCGCCCTTGATCGTCGGCGAGCGCGAGATCGAGGAAGGGGTCGCCATCCTCGACAAGGTGGCGCGGGAATGGCCTGCCTCATGAGCCGGCCCTCGTGAGCCGGGCGTCGTGAGAGCGGCGGCGTTGCGCGGCGGCCGGCCAGGCAATCAAGAATCCGGGGCCGGCCCGCCGCGCCACTTTCTCGACATCGACCAGTACGAGACCGGTGAATTGCGCGATATCCTCGATCTCGGCTTCGCCTACAAGAACGGAAGGCGGGACCGGCCGCTCGACGGCAAGACGCTCGCCCTGATTTTCGAGAAGCCGTCGACCCGCACCCGGGTGTCGTTCGAGGTGGCGATGCGGCAATTGGGCGGCGACACGATCGTCCTCGGCACGGCCGACAGCCAATTGGGCCGCGGCGAGACGATCGCCGACACCGCGCGCGTCCTGTCGCGCTACGTTGACGCGATCGTGATCCGCACCAACCAGGCCGAAAAGCTCGCCGATCTTGCCCGCCACGCGACCGTGCCGGTGATCAACGGCCTGACCGATTTCTCGCACCCCTGCCAGATCATGGCCGATGTGATGACCGTGCAGGAGACGAAGGGGCCGCTTGCCGAGACGGTGGTGGCGTGGAGCGGCGACGGCAACAACGTCGCGGTCAGCTGGATCCATGCCGCGGCGCGTTTCGGCTTCGATCTGCGGCTCGCCTGCCCCCGATCGCTGCAGCCGCCGCAATCGGTCATCGACTGGGCGCATCGCGCGGGCGGCCAGGTGCATTTGACCGCCGAGCCGACCGAGGCGGTTGCCGGTGCCGATTGCGTCGTCACCGACACCTGGGTGTCGATGGGCGCCGAAGCGAGCGTCAACCGGCACAACCTGCTCGCCCCCTACCGGGTCGACGAGCGGCTGATGGCAAAAGCCAAACCCGACGCCATATTCATGCACTGCCTGCCGGCGAAGCGCGGCGAAGAGGTTACGGCCGGGGTCATCGACGGCCCGCAATCGGTCGTCTGGGACGAGGCGGAAAACCGGCTGCACGTCCAGAAGGGCATTCTCGCCTGGTGCCTCGGTTGAGGCGCAATGCCCCTCTCCCGCACCGCGGGAGAGGGTGGCGAGCTGCGTAGCGGCGAGCCGGGTGAGGGGGGTTGCCGCCGGAAAGACCCTCACCCTCCCACGCCTCCGGCGTGGGCCCCTCCCTCTCCCGCGGTGCGGGCGAGGGGCGATCGAGCGGAGTTTGTTACCTTGCCCATCGATCCCGGCCCCAGACTCGACGATCTCGTCCAGCCCTTTCGCATCGATCCGTTCGCGTTGCGCGGCCGGCTGGTGCGGCTCGGGCCGATGGTCGACCGCATTCTGTCGCAGCACGACTACCCCGAGCCGGTTGCCGCCATCCTCGGCGAGGCGATCACCCTCGCCGTGGTGCTCGCGGGCGCCCTCAAATACGACGGCATCTTCACGTTGCAAACGAAGAGCGACGGGCCGGTCCGCCTGATCGTCGCCGACGTGTCGACCGACGGCGCGGTGCGCGGCTATGCGCAATTCGACCAGGACCGGCTCGATGCGGTCGACGCCGAGGCGGCCGGCAGCGGCGGGGCCAGCCCGTCGGTTCCCGGCCTGATCGGCTCCGGCTACATCGCCTTCACCGTCGACCAGGGCGAGCATACCGAGCGCTATCAGGGCATCGTCGCGCTGACCGGGGCGACACTGGCGGAATGCGCCCAGCATTATTTCCGCCAATCCGAGCAGATCCGGGCCGGCATCAAGCTGTCGGTCGCGCGTTCCGGGCCGAATGGCGCGTGGCGCGCCGGTGGGCTGATGCTGCAGCGGGTGCCGCCCGAAGGCGGCTACGGGGTGATCGCGGATGATGTCGAAGACGGCTGGCGGCGGGCGATGGTGTTGATGAGTTCGGCGACCGCGGCCGAACTGGTCGATCCGCAATTGTCGCCGCACCGGCTGCTCTACCGGCTGTTCCACGACGAGGGCGTGCGGGTGTTCGAGACCCATCCCCTGGAGGCGCGCTGCCGCTGCTCGCGCGAGCGGATTGCCGGCATCCTGCGCTCCTTCCCGCCCGCGGACATCGAGGAAATGCGCCAGGACGCCGTCACCACCGTGACCTGCGAATTCTGCAACACGCGCTACGATTTCGCCCCCGACGAGTTCGCCCCGCTCGCTTCGGCGTAATACCAAAGTCAGATTGTATTGAGCAGCTCGGATGACGAACTCAATCTCAATCCGCCTTCCCGGCGAAAGCCGGGACCCACCAATCCGCGTTCGAGCTGTTGACAAGTGGGTCCCGGCTTTCGCCGGGAAGGCGGATTTTTGAGCGTGCGTGCCTGAACAGCGAGTGACTCAGCGCAAGCTGACTCGGGTATAAGCGCGGCCCGACATTATCCCCGCACCAGCCCGCCATCGATCGGGATGACCGCGCCGGTGACGATCGCGACCTGGCCGTTCAGCTTGCCCATGATTTCCTCCGGTTTCCGGTTCGCGGCGCAGGAGCGTATCATCGGAAGGGCTTCTCGCGACCGCCGATCCCGTATCGGGCACCGCCCGGCGGGCCGCCGAGCCGGCGCGATGTGCGAAATGTTCTGAAACCGGAGGGATGCGGATATGCGGGCGATGCAGATCATCGAATGGGGCAAGCCGCTCGAAGCGCGCGACTACCCCGATCCCGAACCGCAGGGCGAAGAGGTGCTGTTGCGGGTCGAGGCGGCCGGCGTCTGCCACAGCGACGTGCATATCTGGGACGGACATTTCGATCTCGGTGACGGCAGGCAGATTTCGCTCGCCTCGCGCGGGGTCAACCTGCCGTTCACGATGGGGCACGAGATCGCCGGCGAGGTCGCCGCGCTCGGGCCGCAGGCCTCCGGGGTCAAGGTCGGCGACAAGGTGGTGGCCTATCCATGGATCGGCTGCGGCGAATGCGCGGTGTGCAAGAAGGGCGAGGAACTCTTGTGCCTCAACCCGCGCACCCTCGGCACCCGGCAAGCCGGCGGCTATGGCACGCATGTCATCGTGCCGCACGGCCGCTACCTCTTGCCGCATGACGGCATCTCGCAGGGTCTCGCCGCGACCTACACCTGTTCGGGCATCACCGCCTTTTCGGCCTTGAAGAAGACGCGCGAGCATGTCGGGGCCGACGACCATCTGGTCATCATCGGCGCCGGCGGGGTCGGCGGCAGCGCGGTCCACATCGCGCCGGCCGCGGTCGCCGGCAAAATCATCGTCGCCGATATCGACGCGCAGAAGCGGGCGCACGCCCGCCAGATGGGCGCCGTCGCGACGATCGACAATGCGGCATCCGACGCGGTCAAACAGGTCATGCAGGCGACCAACGGCGGCGCCGCCGCGGCGATCGATTTTGTCGGCTCGCCGCAGACGATGCAGTTTGGCATCAACATTCTGCGGAAGGGCGGCAAGCTCGTCATGGTTGGGCTCTACGGCGGCGCCTGCCCGGTCTCGACCGTGCTGTTTCCGTTCAAGATGATGACGATCGAGGGCTCCTATGTCGGCACGCTCGAGGATCTGCGCGAATTGCTCGCGCTGGTGCAGGCCGGCAAGGTGCCGCCGATCCCCATTGAGACGCGGCCCCTCGAAGAGGCGAGCGCGGCGTTGAGCGATCTGAAGAGCGGCGGCAAGGTGCGCGGCCGGGTGGTATTGCACCAGCATTAGCCGGGCGTCGCGTGACCGACGAGGATCGGCAAACCCCGCTCGCGCTGCTGCGCCGGACCTTCGGCTACGCCAGCTTCCGCGGCCAGCAGCAGGAGATTATCGAGCACGTTGTCGCCGGCGGCGATGCGATCGTGCTGATGCCGACAGGCGGCGGCAAGTCGCTGTGCTATCAGCTGCCGGCCTTGGTGCGGCCCGGGGTCGGCGTCGTCGTGTCGCCGCTGATCGCGTTGATGAAGGACCAGGTCGACGCATTGCAGCAGGCCGGCGTGCGCGCGGCGGCGCTCAATTCCGGTCTGTCGCCGGGCGAAGCGGGCAGGGTCGATCGCGCGGCCCGCGACGGCGCGCTCGACCTCCTCTACGTATCGCCCGAACGGCTGGCGATGCCGGGTGTTCTCGACATGCTGGGGCGCCGCCCGATCGCCCTCTTCGCGATCGACGAGGCGCATTGCATCTCGCAATGGGGCCACGATTTCCGCCGCGACTACCAGGCGCTCGGCATCCTCAAGGAGCGCTTTCCCGACATTCCGCTGATGGCGCTGACGGCAACCGCCGATGACCCGACGCGGCGCGACATCGCCATGCGCCTCCACCTCGAAGAGGCGCGCCTCTTCGCCGCCGGCTACGACCGCCCGAACCTGTTTTATCGGGTGGTGGCGAAGCGCCAGCCGCGCGACGATCTCTTACGCTTTCTCGACGACGAGCATCCGGGCGACGCCGGCATCGTCTATTGCCTGACAAGGCGCGCCGTCGAGGACACCGCGGCTTGGCTGAGCCGCCACGGCCGCGAGGCGTTGCCCTACCATGCCGGCCTCACTGCCGAGATCCGCGCCCGGCACCAAGACCGCTTTCTGCGCGAGGAAGGCGTCATCGTCGTCGCCACCGTCGCGTTCGGCATGGGTATCGACAAGCCCAACGTGCGCTTCGTTGCCCATCTCGACGCTCCGAAGAACCTCGAAGCCTATTACCAGGAGACCGGCCGGGCCGGGCGCGACGGGCTGCCGGCGGATGCGTGGATGAGCTATGGCATCGCCGATGTGATGAACCTGCGGCGCCTCATCGAGGCAAGCGACATCGACGAGCGGCAGCGCCAGATCGAGCGCCAGAAAATGGAGGCGTTGATCGGCTTTTGCGAGACCGTATCGTGCCGTCGCCAGGCGTTGCTCGGCTATTTCGGCGAGCGCGATCATCTGCCCTGCGGCAATTGCGACAATTGCCGCGATCCGGTCGCGAGCTGGGATGGCACGATCGCAGCGCAAAAGGCGCTGTCGGCGGTCTATCGCACGGGGCAGCGGTTTGGCGCGCATCATCTTGTCGATGTGCTGGTCGGCAACGCGACCGAGCGCATCCGGCAGTTCGGCCACGACCGGGTCAAGACCTTCGGCGTCGGCACCGAACTCGACGGAACCGGTTGGCTGTCGCTGATCCGCCAGCTGGTGGCGCAAGGGCATCTGCTGCCCGATCCGGACGGGCATGGCGGGCTGGTGCTGGGGCCGAATGCGGGCGACGTATTGCGCGGCGCCCGGGAATTGCGCTTCCGCGCCGAGGCGCCGCGCGGCCGCACCTCCCGCCGCAGGGGCGACGCCAAGCGGGCGGCCGGCGTGGCGCTCGATCCGGCGGCACAGACGAGGTGGGAGGCGCTGCGCGCCTGGCGCCTCGACGAAGCCCGCCGCCAGGAATTGCCGCCCTATGTGATCTTCCACGACGCGACGCTGATCGAGGTTGCCCGCCGCCGGCCGGCCTCGCTCGACGCAATGGCCGAAATCCCCGGGATCGGCCGCAGCAAGCTCGAGCGCTATGGAGCCGCCATGCTCGCGATTGTCGCCCTCGCTCCGTAGCGGCGAGCCGGCGCCCGTGCGCCGGCCTTGCGCCGCGATCGGCCGCAAGGTCTATTCCGGGACTTGCGGGCGGACGACTTCGGAACGATGCTGCGCCGGTCGGGCGTGACTGCGCGGGAGCTTGACACATGACGATCGGCATCACGGCGCTGCATCCGCATATCGGCGCGGAAATCACCGGTCTCGACCTCGCTCGACCGATCGACGAGGGTACGGTGGCCGAGTTGTGGCAGGCGATCGACCGCCACGCCGTCCTGGTGTTCCACGACCAGCTTTTCAGCGACCGGCAGCTGCATGATTTTGCGGCCCGCTTCGGCGAACTGGAGGTCGGCCGCTCGGCGGCGCGCGGCGGCAGGCGGCGGCTGGCGATCCCGCAGATCGGCGACATCTCGAATCTCGACGAGGACAGCCGCGTGCGCGCCCGCGACGACCGGAAGCGGCTCGACAGTCTCGGCAGCCGGTTGTGGCACACCGACGCGTCGTACATGCCGGTCCCGGTCGTGCTCGGCATGCTGTTTGCGGTGACGGTGCCGCCGGCATCGCCCTTTGGCGGTGGCGAGACCGAGTTCGCCGATATGCGCGCCGCCTATGATGCGCTTGGCGAGGCGCAGCAGGCGGCGCTCGACGGCCTCATCGTCGAGCACGACGTGTTCTTGTCGCGCGGCCAGATCGGCTTCACCGAGTTCCCGCCGGGCGAACGCGAGCAATACCCGCCGTCGCACCAGCGGCTCGTGCGCCGCCATCCCGGCTCGGGACGCAAGGGCTTGTACCTGTCGGCGCACGCCTCGCACATCGTCGGCTGGCCGGTGCCGGAAGGGCGTTTGCTGCTGGCCGACCTCAACGAGCATGCGACGCAGCGGCAATTCGTTTACAGCCACAAATGGCATGTCGGCGACCTGCTGATCTGGGACAACCGCGACACGATGCATCGCGGCCGGCCGCACGACGAATCCTCGCCGCGCGATATGCGCCGGGCGACGACGCTCGATGTCGGCTCGACGCTCGACGAGGCGGCCTGAAGACGGCCCCGGCGTGCTGTCAACATTGCTGCGCGCCGACCGCGCGATCGTTCTGTCGGGCCTCGTCGCCGTAACCCTCATCGCCTGGGCCTACCTGCTGCTCGGCGCCGGCGCGGAGATGGCGACGGCGACGGGCGGCATGTCGATGCCGGGCATGGCGATGAGCACGCCGCAGTGGACGCTCGGCTATGCCGCAATCATCTTCGTCATGTGGGCGGTGATGATGGTGGCGATGATGCTGCCGGGCGCCGCGCCGACGATCCTGCTGGTCGCGGCGTTGTCGCGCCAGCGCGAGGCCGGCGGCAGGGGTACGCTTGCGGCGGGGGCCGCCGGTTTCTTCGCCGCCGGCTACCTTCTGGTTTGGGCCGCCTTCAGCCTTATCGCGACGACGCTGCAATGGGCATTGAGCGACGCCGGGATGCTGTCGCCGACGATGGGTACCACCAACCGCATCGCCGCCGGAGGCGTACTGATCGCGGCGGGGGTCTACCAATGGACGCCGCTCAAGGACGCCTGCCTCAACCATTGCCGCTCGCCGCTCAGCGTCCTGCTCAATCACTGGCGTCC
>DATLTH010000202.1:0-2665 GCA_035533695.1 Allostellaceae bacterium
TGCAAAATCGCTGGCCGCGGTTCCCGGGCGCGGCGCGCAATCGGCGAACGGGGTGACCAGCGTCTCGACCCGCGCCGTGTCGTAGCTGAAATTGCTCAGCGTCACCTGCCCGGCCGGCGCCGCAAACGACAGCGGTGCGAACAGCCAGGCGAACGGGTTCGGCAGGTAGAACGCCGGCGGGGGCGCCGGCGCGGCCACGGCTACGGCTACCGGAGGTGGCGCTGCCATTACCGGGACCGGCTGCGGCGGCGCGGCGGGCGCGAACAGCGCGACCGGCGGCGGCCCGGGCGGTGCCGCCGCGGGCGCGGCGGCCTGCGGCGGGGGCGGCGGCCAGGCGCAGGACGCGGTCGCGGCGAGCAGCACGGACATCAGCAGAAAGCGCACCCTAATCCCCCTCTCCGTTGCGATCGTCACGACTGCGATCGTCACGACCCCCGGCCGGCCCTATTCGCCGCCGAGGAAATCCTTGGTCCAGCGCCGGTAATCGGCGGCGCGCGTCACGCGCTGCATCAATTCGGGAGAGGCGATGCCTTGCAGATCGCCCGGCTTCACCCCGTCGCGCAGCGCCTTCAAGGTATTATACACCGCCTGCACCGCGGCGCTGAACGGCGCGTGCCCCTGCAAGGCGACGCGCACCCGGCGCGCCGCCATCCAGCCGAGATCGGCGAGGGGCCCCGCGCCGCCGCCGGTGATCAGCGGGATCTTGATCGCCGACGACACCGCCTCGATGCCCTCGACCGTGACGCCGCCGGCGAGGAAAATCGCATCGACCCCGGCCGCCTCGTAGGCCTTGGCGCGGCGAATCGTGTCGTCGACGCCGGTGATCGCCAGGGCGCTGGTGCGCCCGGCGATGACGAGCTTGTTGTCCTGGCGCGCCGACAGGGCCGCCTTCATCTTGCCGATGCCCTCTTCGACCGAAATCAATGTCGGCTGGCCGGAGGGACCATAGGGGCGCGGCAACACGGTATCCTCGATCGACATCGCGCAAACCCCGGCGGTCTCCAGTTCCTCGACCGTACGGCGCACGTTGAGCGCATTGCCGTAGCCGTGATCGGCGTCGACCAGGAGGCACAGATTGCCGGCGCGGCAGACGCGGTTGGCCTGGGCGGCGAACTCGGTCAGCGTCATCACGACGAGATCGGGCGCGCCCAAAACCGCCATCGAGCCGATCGACCCGGAAAAGATGCCGACCTCGAACCCGAGCTCCTCGGCGATGCGGGCCGAGATCGCGTCGTAGACCGACCCGGTATGCACGCAGCGGTTGCTCGCCATCAGCGCCCGGAAGCGCGTCCGCCGTTCGGTCCAGTCCATCTCCGATCTCCCCTTCCGCGATGCCTGCGCCGAGCTTACCACGCCCCCGGCGCTTGTCACGGAGCGGCTCGCATCCCAGCGCGAAGCGCCGCTCCTGCCGCTGAAGCGACCTTGCCGATGCGATCGAGGAACGGCGCAGGCGGGTGGATCGCAGACATTCCAGCGGACGCGCGGATTCGAAATCAGCTCGCGGGCGCCATTGCGATTTGTTTTTCTTGTCAATAAGTTAGGAAAATAATCGGCCAAAGGATTGTAAAATACTCTCATAGGTCGCAATTATATCGCGTGCGCCTTTTTATTGGCGTGTCCCCTCACCGGATGGGGCGCCATGCATCACAGCGTCCGGACAACCGTCCGGACCATCATCGTCGCCGTTGCGGTTCTGCTTGTCGCGATGTGGGCAGGGGTCGGCTCCGCGCTGGTCTCCGCGCGGGAGGCCGCGCTCGATAACGCCAAATTGCAGGGCCGCAATTTGATGATCGCCTTCCGTGAGGAGATCGCCCACATCTTGCGCGGGGTTGACGGCGAAACGAATTTGATCGCCGCGGCGATGCGGCGCGAACGCGACAAGTTCGACCTCTATGCCTGGAGTCAGCAGATCGAGCAGGTGTCTCCCGGGATAGCGCGGGCGGTTATCGTCAACCCCGACGGCAAGCTTAGATCGGCAACCGCCGACCCCCATCCGGGCCCGGTCGATCTCAACGACCGTGATTATTTTCGTGTCCAACTGGATGGAAAATATCACGGCTTGTTCATCGGCCGAACAATCATCGGGCGTCTTTTGGGCATCCCCGTCATCCCGATTTCGCGCCGTGTCGAGGCCGCGGACGGAACTTTTCTCGGCGTCGTCGTCATCCTGATTTCGCCGAATGCGTTGACCTCGCTCCCCAAGGTGGTCGATCTGGGACCGCACGGCATCATGACGCTGTCCGGGATCGACCACGTCATTCTCGCGCGCTTCAGCGCCGACAGCCCGGACGGGACCAAGGGCATCGGCAGTTCGATTGCGGGAGCGCCGATGCCGCGGGTCCTCAAGGACGGTGCCCAGGGCTGGTTCGTGCGGAACAGCGTGCTCGACGGCATTCCCCGCCTCTTTACCTATGGCCGGGTCGGCAGCTATCCGTTGATCGTCACGGTCGGCCTCAGTCTGGATCGGATACTCGCCCCCTGGCGTTCCTACGCCGCGATCATCATTGGGCTGGCGCTCGGCGTAACCTTGCTGCTGATCGGCTTCGCCGCCTATCTGATTCGCCGGATTCTCCTCGACGCGCGCGCGTCTCACGCGGCGACGCTGGCGGTCACCCATACGGCCGAGCACGATTTTCTCACCGGCTTGCCCAACCGGATGCTGCTG
>DATLTH010000203.1:0-11422 GCA_035533695.1 Allostellaceae bacterium
TGCAGCCGGCCGATCTGATGGACGCCGCGTTCCTCCGCCGCATCCAATACAAGATAAAGTTGTTCGAGCCAACCATCGATGAATATCGGCAGATTTTTACTGCCGTGGCAAAGTCGCACGGCTTGAGCTTTGCCGATGGGATTTTCGACTACGTAGTACGGATGCTGTCTCCTTTTGGATTGGCGTATTATCAGCCACGGTTTATCTGCGATCATGTGGTGGAAACCTGCAAGTCCTTCAAGCTTCCGCCACAGCTGACCGAGGAGCTGGTCGGCGAAGCGATGGCCAATTTGTATGTCGATATCGAGGATGCGCGCGGCGCCGAAATCACCGCGGCGTAAGTCGCGGGCTATTGCGCGACCCAGCCGCCGTCGATCGATAATGCCGCCCCGGTGATCGTCGAGGCCGCGTCGCCGCACAGGAAGACGGCCAGCGCGCCGATCTTCTCGGGCGTCGTGTAGTCGAGCATCGGCTGCTTCTCGCGCACCAGATCCTCGCGGGCCTGCGCGACGGCGATCCCCGCGTCCCGGGCGCGCGCCTCGATCTGCTGCTCGACGAGGGGCGTCAGCACCCAGCCCGGGCAGATCGCGTTGCAGGTGATGCCCTGATTGGCGGCCTCGATCGCGGTGACCTTGGTCAACCCGATGAGGCCGTGCTTGGCGGCAACGTAGGCGGCCTTCTCGCCGCTGGCGACAAGGCCATGGGCCGAGGCGATATTGATGATCCGCCCCCATCTCTTCGCGATCATCAGCGGGAGCGCCGCCTTCGACGCGTGAAACGCGGCCGACAGGTTGATCGCGATGACCGCGTCCCAGCGCTCTTCCGGAAAATCGACGATCTTCGCGACATGCTGGATGCCGGCATTGTTGACGAGAATATCGACCCCGCCGCACTGCTCCGCCGCCTGCGCGACCAGATCGCGGATGTCGCCGGGCCGCGACATGTCGGCCGGCAGGTAGAGCGCCGGCACCCCATGCCTGGCGGCGAGGCCGGCGCGCAGGCGTTCGATCGCCGCCATGTCGCCAAAGCCGTTCAGCACGATGCCGCAGCCCGCGGCGGCGAGCGCATGCGCGATGCCGAGCCCGATGCCGCTGGTGGAGCCGGTTACGATCGCGATCTTGCCCTGCAACATGAAATCTCCTCCTCACCCCGCGCCGCCCCGACACTACGCCCAGAACGTTGCGGGATATGACCGATTGTTCGTGCTGCATCGCAAAAATAGCGATGCCGCAACGCAGCAAGTCAGGTAATATGCCACCCAGCCGTGCAGTCAAGCGGAGCGATCATTGTCCTTGCCTGAGAAGGGCACGGACAGGGTTTTGCTGCGTTCTGAACGGTGTGGTCGACGAAAACAAGGGAACCGCAATATGCGTATGACAATACTGGCGATTGCCGCAATCGTGGGCATGGCGGCAGCCGCGGTCACGGCAAATACCCCGGCCCAGGCCCAGGTCGGCGGGACGGTCGCGAGCTGTCCGGCCGGGTTCGGATTGGTCGGCCCGCAATACGGTGAGTGGAGTAATTGGGAGCCGGCCCACTGCGTGCGCTATGCCACGACGGCCGCGAATGTTCCGCCGGCGAGCGGCAACTGCCCGGCGGGGTCGGGCTGGGTCGATCCCCATTTCGACAAGTGGAGCAATTGGGTGTCGGGCGCCTGCGCGCAGTACGCCAGGCCGTGATGATTGCGGTGCCGGCGCCCCCGGTCGGGTGGCGCCGGCACCCGTGTTGCTGATGCGGGCTTAGCCCGCATTCTGGCGATCCGGCGCGGGCGCCGCCTCGGCGAGGCGGCTGAGAAAGCCGAAATAGGTGATCCCGGTCAACGCCGCGGACGCGCCCACCGCCAGCGCCATCGGCAGGGCGGTTCGATTGTAGAGCGCGCCGATGGCATAGCCAACCAGACTGCCGCCGGCGGTCTGCAGACAGCCGATCAGCGAGGAGGCAAACCCTGCCATGCGCGGCACCGGCTCCATTGCCGCGGCAATCGCATTCGGCGTGACCATCCCCATCCCCAGCACATAGACCAGCATCGGCGCGACGATCCCGGCCACTCCGCCGAGGTGAAAGACGGCGTCGGCGCTGATCGCCACGCCGCCGGCAAGGATCAGCGCGACGCCGAAGCGCAGGATCGTCGACGCCGACTTGCGGGGCACCAGGCGCGTATTGATCAGCGCGCCGCCCATCAGCGCGAAAGCGGAGAGGCCGAACACGAAGCCGAATCGGTTGCTCGGTACGCCGAACACCTCGATCAACACAAACGGCGAACCCGAAATATACGAAAACAGGCCGCAGAACACGAAGGAGACGACGAAGGCATAGCCGACGCAGACCCGCCTTGTGGCGAAGTCGACCAGGTTGCGCAACAGTTCGGATGGCCGTGTCGCGAGATGGTTGCGCCGGGGAATGCTCTCCGGCAAGCCCGCCCAGGCGGCGATCAGGACGAGCAGCCCGATGACGGCAAGCAGCCCGAAAATGGCGCGCCAGTGCCACAGCAACAAATAGCCGCCGAGGATCGGGGCAAGCAGCGGCGCCACCGACATGACGAGGGTCATGTAAGACAGGATCTGCACCCCGCGGCGGCGCTGGTAGAGGTCGCGGACGACGGTGCGGGCGAGGATCGGCCCGGCGCAGGCTCCAACGCCCTGCACCAGGCGGAACAGCACGAGCTCAGTGATGCTGTTGCTGACCGCGCAGCCGATGCCGCCGGCGGCGAACAGCGCAAGGCCAAACAAGAGCGGCGGCCGTCGGCCGAAACGGTCGGCAAGCGGGCCATAGAACAACTGGGCGACCGAATAGCCGGCGAGAAACATGCTCAGCGTCAGCGCGGCCTGGTCGGCTCTCACCGCGAACACCTCGGCAAAGGTCGGCAATGCCGGCAGGCTCATATCGATCGACAATGCGGTCAGCCCGGTCAGCGCGCCGAGCAGGACGACGAGGGAGCGCGAGTGAGGCTGCATCATGGCGCCGACCCCCGATTCGACTGTCCGGAGGCACCCGGCTGCTCCGGACCCGCCCTGGGCATTTGCATCCGCGCTCCGGACCGGCTAATCAACCCGGATGCCGCCCAAACGCAACCCGCTCAATCTCAACTCGTTGCAGCTGAAGACCCTGACCCTGCTGCAGGAGTTGGCGCGCATCGCCGGCAAGCCCATGCCGGAGGCGGACGAGCCCGGCGGGCTCGCGATCACCGCGCTGCCCAACCCGCACGGCGACCATTTTCACCTCGGCGAGGCGGTGGTCGCCGCGCGCGACGCCACCGGGCTGCACAACCCGGCGGTATGGGCGGCGCTCGAACGCAAGGGCCTCATTCGCCCGAAGCTCCCCGAAGCGGTGATCCTGACCGCGCTCGGCCAGGAATACGACACCGGGCTGCGCGACGCGATCCTCCACAGCGCCGGCCATTAGGGCGTAATCGCCGCTACCAGATGAAGCCTGCGGCGGCTCCAATCGGGGCGAGGAAGCTGCGCGCCAATGCCGCGGCGATCCGCTCGCCATCGAGCGCTCCGCCGGCGGTGAACTCGGCGGCGTGGATGCCGCCGGCGATCAAGAGGCTGTCGATGCCGGCCCCGGCGGCGCCGGCGATGTCGGTGCGCAGACTGTCGCCGATGGCCAGGATGCGGCTCCGCTCAGCGACCCCGAGCAACGCCAGGCAGCTGGCATAGACCGAGGGATAGGGCTTGCCGTGCCAGCGCACATGCCCGCCCAATGCCACGTATTGCTCGGCAATCGCCCCGGCGCACAAGGCCGGCCTGCCGCCGTGAATCACCACCAGATCGGGGTTGGCGCACACCATCGGCAGATCGCGCGCGCGCGCCGCCCGCAGCAACGGCGCGTAATCCTCGTGCGTGTCCTCCCACTCGGCCGGGCCGGTGTTGAGGATGAAATCGGCCGTCTCGGGCGTATCGACAAATTCGAGGTCGAGCCCCTCGCGGATTTCGAGGTCGCGCTCGGAGCAGATGTGCAGGCAATGCCGGCCGAGCGCGGCGTAGAACGGGTCGTCACGGCGATGGAGGTATTGCCAGGCCTCTTCGCCCGACGACATGACCGCATGGTAGAGGTTCGGCGGCACGCCGATCCTGGTGATCCGGCGCACCACGTCGTCGGCGCGGCGCGGTGCGTTCGACAGCAGCGCGATCCGCTTCCCGGCATCGACCAGCCGCGCCATGCAGTCGAGGACGCCCGGATACGGCACGACCCCGTCATGCACGACGCCCCACAAATCGAGGATGAAGCCGTCATAGCGGGGCGCGAGCGCGCGCATGCCGTCGTAGAGGCGGATATTCATGATGCCTCGTCTCGGTGATCCGCGACCGCAAGGTGGGCATGGTCGGCGCCGACCGCCTCGGCGACCGAGGCGAAGCCATCTTTTTGCAGCAGTTCGGCAAGGCCAGCCTTGATATTGCCGAGCAATCCGGGGCCGGCGAACACCAGCGCGGTATACAGCTGCACCAGCGAGGCGCCGGCGCGGATCTTGGCATAGGCGTCCGCGGCATTGGCGACGCCGCCGACCCCGACCAGCGGCACGCGGCCTTCGGTCAGCCGGTACATCTCGGCGAGGAGCGCGGTCGAGGGCGCAAACAACGGCCGCCCGCTGAGCCCGCCGGCTTCGCCCGCGAAGCGGCTGCGCAGTCCCGGCGGCCGGGTGACCGTGGTGTTGGCGACGACGATGCCGTCGATCCCGGCGGCGAGCGCGACCGCCGCGATATCGGCGCGTTGCGGCGGCGACAAATCGGGCGCGATCTTGACCAGCAAGGGCGGCCGCGCCTCGGATTCGTTGCGCGCCGCCAGCACCGCCCGCAGCAGGTCGGCGAGCGCGTCCGGCGCCTGCAGGTCACGCAGCCCCGGCGTGTTCGGCGACGAGACGTTGACGACAAGATAGTCGGCGAGGGACGCCGTGCGTCGCACCCCCAGGGCGTAATCGGCGGCGGCATCGAGACTGTCGCGGTTCTTGCCGATATTGACGCCGACGATGCCGGCCCCCCGGTCGCGGCTTTGCAGGCGCGCGATAAGTGCGTCGAGCCCGCCGCTGTTGAACCCCAGGCGGTTGATCAGGGCGCCGTCGGCGTCGAGCCGGAAGACCCTGGGCTTTGGGTTGCCCGGCTGCGGCAGCGGCGTCACCGTGCCGGTTTCGACAAAGCCAAAGCCGAGGCGCAACAGCGCACCGGGCACCCGCGCGTCCTTGTCGAAGCCGGCGGCGATGCCGATCAGGTTGGTAAAATCGCGGCCCCACAGCCGCATCGCCAGGACCGGCGGGTCGGGGACGCGCGAACCGCCGCCAAGCCCGGCGGCCAATGCCGTCAGGGTCAGCCGGTGCGCCGTCTCGGGCGGCAATGCCCGCAACAGCGGGCGTACCAGCGGATAAAGAGAGGCCACGCGCTCAGCGGGCGACAAGCTCGGCGGCGCCGAGCCCGGCGACCTCGACGATCGCATGATCGCCGGCCTCCGGGAACTGGATCGGCACCATGCTGCCGGTCAAGACGATCATGCCGCGTTTGAGCGGCGTGCCCTGGGCGGCCAGCTTGTCGGCAAGCCAGGCGAGCGCGTTGAGCGGGTTGCCCATCACATCGCCGCCCTTGCCATGGCCGATCTCCCTGCCGTTGATCGTCAGCCGCGCTGTGGCCTCGGCCAGGTCGAGGCGGCGCCAGTCGGCGACCGGCGTGCCGAGCACCGCCCCTGCATTCCATACATTGCCGGCGACCATCGCGGCGGCGCTCAATCGCTTGTAGTCGTGGCGCAAATCTTCCAGCAGCTCGATCGCCGCCATGCAGCTTTCGACCGCCCCGGCAACCCGGTCGCGGTCGCCGCCGGTGCAGCTCCCTTGGGGCAGATCCTCGCCGAGCCGCACCGCGATCTCGGTCTCGATGCCGAGCCGGCAATAATTGGCGAGGGCCAGTTCGGCGCTTCCGTGATGCACCTCGCCGGCGAAAATCGCGCCGTAACACGGCTCATCGACCCCGCACAGACGCTGCATGATCGGGGTCGTCAGGCCGATCTTGTAGCCGATGACGGCGCCTCGGCCCCGGGCGATTTCGCTCTCCTCGAAGGCATGGCGGATCGCATACGCCTCGTCGAGGTCGGCCGGCATCAATTCAGCCGGCAGAATGTCGATCGGCCGCCGTTCGCGGAACAGCGCGGCGATTCGCTCGCCCTTATGGCGGATGTCGAGTTCGGCCATCGCGGCCCTCCCAGGCTCGGCCCGAGATTATACGTCGATGCGGCGTCCGTCCCGGCGAAATCTATAGCGCATCGCCCAAAGCGCTAACCGTTGTGAGCAGATTACGCGCCCGTCTTTTGACGCTTGCGAAGGCTCCCCGCTATCGTGATGCTGCCTTCAGGGGGGATGGATGACGGAAGAGGGACGCCGCCATCGGTTGCCGGCGCTCGCCATCGTCGCCGTGGCGGCAGCCGCTGTCGCCATTGCCGCGATCGGATGGGGCTTGCTGCGCCCGGAAGCGATCGGAGCGGCCGAGCCGCAATCCGCGACGCCGCCCGGCATCTTCCGGCCGAGCGCGGCGCAGCTGGCCGGCTTCAAGATCGAGACGGTGCGGCTTGCCGCCTTCCGCTCCGAGCGCGTTGCCGAAGGCAACGTCGCGCTCGACGACGATTTGACGACACCGGTCTTGTCGCCCTATTCCGGCCGGGTCGTGCGGCTGATCGCCCGGCTCGGCGACCATGTCAACAAGGGGGCGCCGCTGTTCGCGGTCGAAGCGAGCGAGTTCGTGCAGGCGGTGAACGACCTGATCGCGGCCGTCGACGCCGACAAAACCGCGCGCGCGCAGCGCGACCTCGCGCAGATCACCGAAAAGCGGGCGCACGAACTCTATCTCGCCAAGGGCGGGGCGCTGAAGGACTGGCAGCAGAGCCGCAGCGATCTCGTCGTCGCGCAGAGCGCGCTGAGCAGCGCCGAGAGCGCCCTTGCTGCGGTGCGCAACCGGCTGCGCATTCTGGGGAAGAGCGAAGCGGAGATCGCCGCGATCGAAGCGCAGCCGACCCAGCAGCTCGATCCGGTCGCGGTGGTCGCGGCGCCGATCGCCGGCATCGTGACGCAGCGCAAGATCGGCCTCGGCGAATACATCCAGAGCGGCGGCGACACGCCGGTCTATACGATCGGCGATCTGTCGACGGTATGGCTCGTCGCCAATGTGCGCGAGGCGGACGCGCCGCTCATGCGGGTCGGTGCGCCGGTCGCGGTCAGCGTGCCGGCCTTCCCCGGCAGGGTGTTCGACGCCAAGCTTTCGTTCGTCGCGGCGGCGCTCGACGAGAATACGCACCGCCTGCGGGTGCGGGCCGATGTCGCCAACCCGGACGGCGCGCTGAAGCCGCAGATGTTCGCCGACATGACGATCGTCACCGGCCCGGCGGCGCGGGTGCCGGCCGTGCCGCCCGAAGCGATCGTCTACGAGGGCGACACCGCAAGGGTCTGGGTAGCGCGCGACGACGGGACGCTCGCGGCGCGCGCCGTTACGATCGGGCGCACCCAGAACGGCCTCGTCGAGATCACGAAGGGCCTTGCGGCGGGCGAGAAAATCGTCACCCGCGGCACCTTGTTCATCGATCGCGCCGGCGGCACCGGATGAGGTCTCGGGCGATCGGTGACCCAGCCATGGGCTTGCCGGGGTGAGCGCCGTCGTCGCCTTTGCGCTGCGCCAGCGCGGCCTGATGCTGCTTTTGCTGCTGTTCCTGTTCGGCATCGGCATCGCCAGCTTTCTGCGGCTCAACATCGAGGCGTATCCCGATCCGCTGCCGCCGGCAGTTGAAATAGACACGCTCAACCCCGGCCAGTCGGCCGCGGACACCGAGCGCTACATCACGATCCCGATCGAGATTCAGCTGAGCGGCATCCCGCACGTCACCAACCTGCAGTCGACCTCGCTGTTCGGCCTGTCCGACATCGTCGTGCAGTTCACCTACGACTTCACCTATGACCAGGCGGAGCAATGGGTGATCAACCGGCTGTCGCAACTGGGCCAGCTGCCCAACGGCGCCTCGCCCGACATCTCGCCGGAAAGCCCGATCGGTGAAATCTATCGCTACCGGGTGGTCGGCCCCGGCTACAGCCTGACCGACCTGAAGACGATCGAGGACTGGATCCTCGAACGCCATCTGAAGGCGGTGCCGGGGGTCATCGACGTCAGCGGCTGGGGCGGCAAGACCAAGACCTACGAGGTCGCGGTCGATCTCGACCGGCTGAAGGCGCATGGAATCGGGCTGTCGCAGGTGCTCGATGCGCTCAACAACGGCAACGGCAATGTCGGCGGCCAGACGATCGATTTCGGGCCGCAGCAGGCCGTTGTGCGCGGCGTCGGGCTGATCCACTCGATCGAGCAGATCCGCGATACGCTGCTCAGCGCCAACAACGGCTCGCCGGTCAGGATCGGCGACGTCGCCGATGTCAAGGTCGGCCACGAGCCGCGGCAAGGCATCGCCGGCCAGGACGACGACGACGACATCGTCGAGGGCATCGTCTTGATGCGCCGCGGCGAGCGGACCCTGCCGACGCTGCGCCGCGTCGAGGCGGAGGTGGCAAAGCTCAACCACTCGGACATCCTGCCGCCGGGCGTCAAGATCGTGCGGATCTACGATCGCCGCGACCTGATCAACGTCACCACGCGCACGGTGCTGGAGAACCTCCTGTTCGGCATCGTGCTGATCTTTGCGGTGCAGTGGCTGTTCCTTGGCGACCTGCGCAGCGCCATCGTCGTCGCGGCGACGATCCCGTTCGCGCTTTGCGTCGCGGTTGCGATCCTGGTGCTGCGCGGCGAATCGGCAAATTTGTTGTCGGTCGGCGCGATCGATTTCGGCCTGATCGTCGACGCGACCGTGATCATGGTCGAGAACATTTTCCGCCATCTGCGCGAGGGGGGCACCGGCCCGCCCGCAGCGGCGGCGCCGGCCGGGCTGACCGGCAGGGTCGCGACGATTTTCCGGGCGGCGGGCGAGGTCAACCAGGCGATCTTCTTCGCGGCGGCGATCATCATCGCGGGCTTCGTGCCGCTGTTCACGCTGTCCGGCGTCGAGGGCCACATCTTCGCGCCGATGGCGCGCACCTACGCTTACGCCATCGCCGGCGGCCTCCTCGCCACCTTCACGATTTCGCCGGCGCTCAGCGCGATGCTGCTGCCGCAGACGGTCGGCGAGGTCGAGACCGCCTTGGTGCGCGGCCTGCGCCGGCTTTACCGGCCGCTGCTCGCCTTCGCGCTCGGCAATCGCCTCCTGACGCTGGTCGGCGCGGCGGTGCTGTTCGCGCTGGCGGCGGTGATCGTGCCGACGCTCGGGCTTGAATTTCTGCCGCATCTCGAGGAGGGAAACCTGTGGATCCGCGCGACGATGCCGCTGTCGGTCTCGCTCGATGAGGGGAGCCCCTACGTCAACCGCATGCGCCGTCTGATCAAAAGCTTTCCCGAGGTGGTCACAGTCATCTCGCAGCACGGCCGGCCGGATGACGGGAGCGACCCGACCGGCCCCTTCAACACCGAATTCTACGTGCCGCTGAAGCCGTTCGACGCCTGGCCCGCGGGGATCGATAAGGAGACTCTGGTCGATCAGATCGACGCCAAGCTGCGCCAGGAGTTTCCCGGCATCGACTTCGCCTTCTCGCAGACCATCGAGGACGCCATCGAGGAGGTCGAGACCGGCGTCAAGGGCGAGAACGCGGTGCAGCTGTTCGGGCACGACTTCGCGACCCTCGATGCGACGGCGGAAAAGATCAAGGCGGTACTGGCGAGCGTGCCGGGGATCACGGACTTGTCGATCTATCGCGCCCTCGGCCAGCCGACGATCGATATCGACATCGACCGGGTGCGTGCCGCCCGCTACGGCCTCAATCCCAGCGACATCAACGCCACGATCCAGACCGCGATCGGCGGCCAGGAAGCCGGCAATGTTTACGAAGAAGGCAGCGACCGCAATTTCCCGATCGTCGTGCGCCTGGCGCCGAAATACCGCAACAGCCTGGCTGCGATCCGCCGCATCACGGTCGGCGCGCCCAGCCCGAGCGGCAACGGCATTGTGCAGGTCCCGCTTGAGGATGTCGCCAGCGTCAAGCTGGTGTCGGGCGCCGGGTTCATCTTTCGCCAGAACCAGGAGCGCTGCGTCCCGATCAAGTTCGGCGTGCGCGGCCGCGATCTCGGCGGTGCGGTACTCGAAGCCAAGCGCAGGATCGCGGCGGAGGTTGCCCTGCCGGCCGGCTACCGCCTCGAATGGGTCGGCGAGTTCGGCGACCTGCGGGCGGCGCTCGCACGCCTGGAAATCGTCGTGCCGGTCAGCCTCGGGCTGATTGGTTTGTTGCTGCTGGCCAATTTCGGCGCGCTGAGCGACGCACTGCTGGCGGCGAGCGTGATGCCGATGGCGCTGGTCGGCGGCGTCTTCGCGCTGTTCCTGACCGGCACCGCATTCAGCGTCTCGGCGGCGATCGGCTTTGTCGGCCTGTTCGGCGTCTCGGTCATGGAGGGGATCATCATCCTGACCTATTTCAACGCCCTGATCGACGAGGGCAACGAGCGCCGCGCCGCAATCGTGCGGGCCTGCCAGATCCGGCTGCGCCCGGTCATGATGACCTGCCTCGCGGCCTGCGTCGGCCTGTTGCCGGCGGCGCTCTCGACCGGGATCGGCTCGCAGGTGCAAAAGCCGCTGGCGATCGTCGTGGTCGGCGGCATCCTGTTGGCGCCGCTGTTGATCCTGATGGTCATGCCGGTGCTGATCGACCTGTTCTCGCGCCGCCGCCCGCCGGCGGCATCGCCGGGGTAGCGCGATGGGCCGGCGCCGAGCGAGGTTAATTGCGGCGGCGATGCTGCTGCTCGCCGGCTGCGCGGTCGGACCCGATTTCAAGCGGCCGGCGGCGCCTGCCGTCGACCGCTATACGCGGGACCGGCTGCCGGCGCGGACCGCCGCGGCACCGGGCCATGGCGGCGCGGCGCAGCGCCTCGACATCGGCCGCGACATCCCCGGCGACTGGTGGATGCTGTTTCGCTCGGAGCCGCTCAACGCGCTGATCGCCGAGGCGTTGCGCGGCAACCCGACATTGGCGTCCGCGCAGGCGGCGTTGCGCCAGGCGCATGAGTTGACGCTTGCCGGCAAGGGCGCGTTTTTTCCCACGGTGCAGACGAACCTGGGAGCCAGCCGCAACAAGGCGGCCGCCGCGATCGGGCCCAACACCGCCGGCGATGCGCTCTATTACAGCCTCTACAACGCCGAACTCGACGTTTCCTATGTCCCCGATGTTTTCGGCGGCACGCGCCGCCAGGTCGAGTCGCTGAAGGCTCGGGAAGAGGGGCAGCGCTTTCAGCTCGAAGCGGCCTATCTGACACTGACCTCGAACCTCGTCGCCGCAATCGTCACCGAAGCCTCGCTGCGCGGCCAGATCGCCGCGACCGAAGAAACCATCAGGATCGCGCGGGATTCGCTCGACATTCTGCGCCGTCAGCAG
>DATLTH010000204.1:0-2275 GCA_035533695.1 Allostellaceae bacterium
CCTCCTGGTTTGGGCCGCCTTCAGCCTGCTTGCGATGATGCTGCAATGGGCATTGAGCGAAGCCGGGATGCTGTCGCCGATAATGGCCACCACCAGCCGCATCGCCGCCGCCGGCGTGCTGATCGCGGCGGGGGTCTACCAATGGACGCCGCTCAAGGACGCCTGCCTGCGCCATTGCCGCTCGCCGCTCAGCGTCCTGCTCAATCACTGGCGTCCGGGCCTGCTGGGCGCGCTGCGCAGCGGCGTGACCAACGGTTTCTACTGCCTCGGGTGCTGCTGGGTGCTGATGGCGCTGCTGTTTGTCGGCGGCATCATGAACCTGGCCTGGATCGCCGGGATCGCGCTTCTCGTGCTGGTCGAGAAGACGCTGCCGTGGGGGGTGTGGACAGGGCGGCTCGCGGGCGCCGTGCTGGTGCTGTGGGGCGGCCTGGCGCTGATGCAGATCGGGTGAACGCCGCGCGGGCTATGCCGCGGGCATGGCGCCGATCGCCTCGAGCAGCGCGGGTTCGTCGTTCCTGACGTTGCCGACGCGGGGGCCGACCGGATAGGCGCGCATCAGTTCGGCCGGATAGGGGGCGAGCAGCGCCAGCAGTTCCTCGCGGCTGGCTTCCTCTTCGCCGAGCCATAGCCGCCAGACCTCCGGCGCGAGGATCACCGGCATGCGGTCGTGGATCGGCGCACACAGCGCGTTGGGCAGGCCGGTGACGATCGTAAAGCTGCGCACGATCGAGCCGTTTGCCGGGTTTTTCCAGCGCTCCCACAACCCGGCGAAGGCGAAGAGGCTGCCGGGCAGGGGGACGATCGCATAGGGCTGGGTCTTGCCGTCCCGCTTCTGCCACTCGTAGAACCCGTCGGCCGGGACGAGGCAGCGCCGCCGCTCGAACGCGTCACGGAAGATGTTGTTGGTCGCGACGGTCTCGCGCCTTGCGTTGATGCATTTCGGGCCGGACGACAAATCCTTCGCCCAGAGCGGCACCAGCCCCCAGCGCAACAGGTCGAGCGAGCGCGCCCTCGTCTGCGGGTTGAAGCGGACGACGGCGAGGCTGTCGGTCGGCGCCGCGTTGTAGCGCGGCATCATATTCGGCGTCGGACCCGATGCCTCGAACAGCACCTGGATCTCGCCGAGCGGCGTCTTCTGCACAAACCGGCCGCACATCGCATCACACCATCAGCGGCATCCCCGGCGAAAGCCGGGACCCACTTCTCCGATACTCGAACGGTTGAAGGGTGGGTCCCGGCTTTCGCCGGGAATGCGGCGGAATATTGCGTCTACCCCAACCCCGGCGGGTGGCGCTCGTGCCACTCGGTTGCCGCTTCGTAGGTCCAGCCGATGCGCAAGGCGGTCGCCTCGTCATAGGGTCGGCAGACGATCTGCAGCGACAATGGCAACCCGGTCGCGGTGAACCCGTTGGGGACGGCCAATGCGCACAATTCCAGGAGGTTGACCGGGCGGGTGAAATGCGCCGGGGTCGTCGTCTGGTCGACCGAGTCGATGCGGATCGCTGCAGTCTGCGTCGTCGGGGTCAGGAGCGCATCGATGCCGTCGAACGATGCCAGAAAGCGGCGCTTCAGCGCGTCGCGCTCGGCCAGGGCCGCAAGATAGTCGCGCGCGCTGATGCCGCGGCCGAGCTGGATGCGTGGGCGCACCGCGTCGTCGATCGGCAGCGCGGGGTTGTCGACCAGGTCGCCGACCAGCTGGTAGGCCTCCGAACCGATGATCCGGCCGACCGCCGCCGTGCCGTCGGCAAAGCGGCAGGGCAATGCGACATCGACGATCTCGGCGCCGAGCCGCGCCAGCGTTTCGAGAGAGGCGTCGTAAGCGGCGAGCACCTCGGCGGCGCAACCCTCGCGCTCAGCCATCGGCATGCGCGCCAGCCTGAGGCCGCGCACGCCGCGCTTCCAACCCGGGCAACGGATCAGCCGCCGCCGGCGCCGACAAGGTGCGCGGATCGAGCGGGTCCGGCCCGTGCATGACGCTGTAGAGCAAGGCGGCGTCTTCGACGCAGCGCGCCATCGGCCCCGGCGTGTCGAGCGATGGGGCGAGCGGCAGGATGCCGTAGGTCGAGACCCGGCCGATCGTCGTCTTGAGCCCGGCGAGGCCGCACCACGACGCCGGCAGCCGCACCGAGCCGCCGGTATCGGTGCCGATCGCCCACGGCGCCATGCCGGAAGCGACCGAGACGCCCGAGCCGCTGCTCGACCCGCCCGGCGTGCGGTGCGCCGCCAGATCCCACGGGTTCCACGGCGTGCCCATGTGCTGGTTGGTGCCCCAGCC
>DATLTH010000205.1:0-3840 GCA_035533695.1 Allostellaceae bacterium
GCTGGCCGGGCGCCGCGTCGCGATCTGGCCGGATGCTGACGATCCCGGCCAAGCCTACGCGCGCGCCGTTCTCGACATGCTCGGGAAGCTGTCGCCGGCGCCGGCGGTGGCGATCGTCAAGCCGCCGGAGGGCGTCGCCGAGGGGTGGGATGCCGCCGACGCATTGGCCGCGGGGTGGACGGGGGAACAAGCCGCGGCACTGGTCGCCGCAGCCGAGCCGGCGAGCGGCGGGGAGGCCCCAGAAGCCCGCACGCCGAAACCGAAAACTCGAGAACGGCTGATTGAGCTGATCGGCGAGGCGGAGCTGTGGCACGACGCCGAGCGCGTCGCCTACGCGACCGTGCCCGTGGACGGGCACCGCGAAAATTTCGAGCTCGGGTCGGCAGAGTTCAAGGACTGGCTCGCCGATCGTGCTCACGATGCAACCGGCGCCGTGCCGGCGAATGAGATGATCGAGGCGGTGCTGCGGGTCGCGCGCTCCCGCGCGCGCCGCGGCCCCGGTCATCGCACCTGGCGCCGCGTCGCCGAGTCTGACGACGGCCGGGTGATTTATATCGACCTCGGCTGCGCGCGCTGGCGCGCCGTCGAAATCGCCGCGATGGGCTGGAAAATTGTCGACACCGTGCCGGTGAAGTTTTTGCGCTCGCGCGGCATGGAGGCGCTGCCGGAACCGGAAGCCGGCGAGATGATCGAACCGCTGTTGCGCCCGTTCGTCAACGTCGAAAGTGACGCTGATTTCCGGCTATTCGTCGCCTGGCTGGCGGCGGCGCTGCGCTCGGCCGGGCCATACCCGATTTTGATCCTGACCGGGCAACAGGGATCGTCGAAATCGACGGTCGCGAAAATCGCGCGCCTCTTGATCGATCCGAAGACCTTGGTGGCGAGCGGCGCGCCGCGCGATGAGCGCGATTTGTTCGTGCACGCGTCCAACGCCTGGCTGCTGGCGTACACGAACCTGTCGAGCCTGCCCGTCTGGCTGAGCGACGCGTTGTGCCGCGTGACGAACGGCGAGGGCTTTGCGACAAGGACGCTGCACAGCGATCACGACGAAACGATCTTCGCAGGGGCGCGGCCGATCGTGCTCAACGGGATCTCCGACTTGGCGGGCCGGCCCGACCTCGCCGACCGGGCCGTGTCGATAACCCTGCCGCCGATCGCCGACGATCGGCGGCGCGAGGAACGCGAGTTCTGGGCCGCCTTTATGGCGGCGCGGCCGGCGATCCTCGGCGCGCTGTGCGATATCGTCGCCGGTGGGTTGCGCCGCCTGCCCGACACCAAGATCGATCGGCCGCCTCGCCAGGCCGATTTCGCCAAATGGGGCGCCGCCTGCGCGCCGGGCTGGGGATCGGATGCGGCCGAGTTCCTGCGCGACTATGAGGAAAACCGCAGCGACGCGGTAGCGGCGGCGGCCGAGGCCTCGCCCTTGCTGCCGGCGATCGAGGCCGTGCTCGGCCGCGCCGGGCTGCCCATCGATGGTTTCGACGGCACCGCGGCCGAAATGCTCGACCGGCTCGGCGAGGTGTGTACCGAAGCCGAGCGGCGGGCGCGCTGGTATCCGGCGACGGCATCGCAAGTTGGGAGTGCGCTGCGGCGGATCGCGCCATTGCTCCGCTCGCGCGGGATCGAGTTCGCGGCCTACAAGGATCGCGATAAGAAGCGCACCCGGCGGATCGTGCTGCGCTGCGCCTCGCAAGCGGTCTACGACGAGCTGCGGGCGCGGGCCACGGGCCAGCACCGCAGCGGGACCGGCGATCCGCCGGCAGACTGAGCCTGCCGGCAGGCTACGATCAAGCGTCGGCGGCAGCCCGAACTTGCCGTTGTCTGCCCTGGCCGCGCCCGCCCGCGCCCTTTTGACGCTTCTGTTGATCGGCACGCCGTCCGCTGGCGTCGCCGTGGGCGCCCGCCGAATAGGGCGGAGCCGGTCGAATAAATATCAAGAACATCAAATGGCTGGCGGGGAGATGGTTGGTTTGGGCGAGCTGCTCTGAAGTATTCCGTAAGTATAGCCCTAAGATAAACCGTAAGTATTGACGGCCGCCGGGGCGGCCCGCTGGCGCGGACGGCGGCGGACACCGTGCGGACAGCGGCACCGTCCGCAAAAAGCTCAACCGTTTCAACAGGATGGACGGCTACGGACGGCGCGGACGGCGCATTCTTATTCAAGGGGAACTTAAAGCCCTGTGAGGCGATGGGGCGAGCGCAAGTAGATCGCGGCACCGGGCCGCGGCGAGCGCGCGGCCGGGATGCGCCAGATCGAGGCCGCGCGACCCCGGACGGGTGCGGCGATCAGGGGAGTTCAGAGAGGGGCGGCGCGTCAAACAACGGCGCGGGAGCGCCAACGGCAAAAAGCGCGCGAAACCCGTCCCGAGGTATCCACGAGGTATCCACGAGAGGGCGCTGCGGCTCAGGTAATCTCGTAAGTGATTGAAAAATGGTCGGAGTGAGAGGATTTGAACCTCCGGCCCCTGCCTCCCGAAAGCAGTGCTCTACCAGGCTGAGCTACACTCCGCCGACCGGGCGCGACTTATAGGGAAGATGGACCTTGGGCGCAACCGCATCATGCCGCGGCGCCCCGGGGTCAGCCGAGGGTCAGAAGCTGCGCGCCGTCGCAAAGGCGGCGGTTTCGATGAGGGCGCGGCGCAGCTTCCCGTCGGGGAAAGGCGCCAGCGCTTCTGCCGCCTCGGCGGCATAGAGGCGGGCGCGCGCCAAGGTTTCGGCAAGCGCGCCGCGCCGCGCCACCAGGGAGATCGCCCGTTCGAGATCGCCCGGACCCTGCTCGCCATCCTCGAGCGTGCGCCGCCAGAAACCGCGCTCCTCGGCGTCGCCCCGGGCAAACGCGATGACGATCGGCAGGGTGATCTTGCCGTCGCGGAAATCGTCGCCCACCGCCTTGCCGAACTCGCTCTCTTGCGCCGAGAAATCGAGCATGTCGTCGATCAGCTGGTAGGCGATGCCGAGATTGCGGCCGAAGCGCTCGAGCGCCTCCTCCTCGCCCGGCGGGCGCTCGGCGATGACCGCGCCGATGCGGCTGGCGGCAGCGAACAACGCCGCGGTCTTGGCTTCGATGACTTCGAGATAGGCCGCTTCGGTCGTCGCGGTGTCGTTGGCGGTGACCAGCTGGCCGACCTCGCCCTCGGCGATGATTGCGGCGGCGCGCGACAGGATCTCCAGGATGTGCAGCGAGCCGTCCTCGACCATCAGCTCGAACGACCGGGCGAACAGGAAATCGCCGACCAATACGGCCGGCTTGTTGCCCCATACCGCATTGGCCGTGTCGCGGCCGCGGCGCAATTCGCTCGCATCGACGACATCGTCGTGCAGCAATGTCGCGGTGTGGATGAACTCGACCGCAGCGGCGAGCGCGATGTGGCGGTCGCCCTGGTAGCCGCACAGCCGGGCCGACGCCAGGGTCAGCATCGGCCTGAGGCGCTTGCCGCCGGCCGCGACGATGTGGCCGGCGAGC
The DNA here is from genome assembly GCA_035533695.1 of Allostellaceae bacterium. GTDB lineage: Bacteria > Pseudomonadota > Alphaproteobacteria > ATCC43930 > CGMCC-115725 > DATARH01. Next base: position 3,464 of record DATLTH010000205.1, read on the forward strand.
TGCGGGATCAGCGCGACCGGGCTGTGCATGCGCTCGACGATCAGCCGGTTGACGCGGTCGAGATCGGCGCCGAGCAGCCCGAACAGCGGGGCGAGCGACGGCTGCGCAGGATCGAGGTTGCGATCGACACTCCTCACCGGCGCCACCACCACCTCCTCCGCTTCTGCCGTGCCATTGCGCGGCGGGTTGACGAGCTTGACGCGTCCGTGGGCGAGCGAGCATAGAATGACCGATCGAGTCAAGTACCGGACGGGGATCGCGGGCGGCGGGGGAGGCGGACGGCCGGACGATGAGGGAGCTCTTCCGCAGCAACGACGTCGTTCGGCTGTCCTGGGCGCAGGCCCGGCTGCGCGATGCCGGCATCGACAGCCTCGTCC
>DATLTH010000206.1:0-5637 GCA_035533695.1 Allostellaceae bacterium
CAGCAGCCCGAAATGCGGCTTGTAGCACAGCGCACCGAACAGGATACCGGCGATGACCGGGCGTCGGTCGACCAGCAGCGTCGCACCGCCGAACAGCGCGGCGCTGAGAAACGCGTTCTGCCCGAGCCCGAGCGTCCAGAAAATCTCGGGAAAGGCGAGCAGCGCGACCAGCGCGGTCAGGCTGCGGTCGCCGAGGATGCGGCAGGCGACCGCGATATAGGCGAAAAGCGTCGCCGCAGCGAAGGCGACGAACGCGACAAGATAGGGCATCCGCGCGAGTACCGCGCACAGCAGCTGGTAGACCGGCGGGTAATAGAAAAACTGGTACTGTATGCCCGGCGCGGTCACCGCTTCCTCGGCGGCGAGGTGCGCGGCAAAGTTGTAGGCGAGCTGTGGCGTTCCGGCGTCGGCGAGCCGCCCGGCGGCATAGAAGCTGACGAAATCCGTGGTGGTCGGCCTGTCGAGCGGAACGATCCAGCCGTGGGTGCCGGCGATGATGAAGGCAAAGGAGGCGATCTCGGCCGCCAGCAAGACCGAAGCGCACAGCATGATCCGGCGACGATCGAGCCAGGCACCGCTGCGCAGCGCCGCAAGCCCGCTTGCCATCCTCAATCCTCCCGCCTCTAGCCGAAGCGGAAAGTTAGGCAAGCTTGGTTAACGAAACGCTTAGCCTCGGTTTCGCCCGGCCGGGTCGCCGCGCAGCGCAGCGCAGGAATAAGCGTAGAAGCGGCTAGTCCGGGTAACGATCAACCGATCGTGGACGATGCGCTCGTCTTGATAGGGCGCCGGCGCATTCCATTCTCGGGCAGCGACGCCATCGACCGGACGGGCCAGCACGAGATAGTCGAGGCCGCGGTCCGCCGCACAAACGCGGGCCAGATCGGCGCGGGTGCGCGGCGGATCGTCCGGCCCCGGATCGTCGGACGGGCGCGGGCACAGCACGGACTTGCCGAAATCGAGCGGCCGCAGCGGTCGCAGCACCTCGCCGCGGCGTTGGAATTCTAGCGCGGTTGCGCGGAAGAAGACGGCGCCAGTGCCCTGGGCGCAGGAATAGTATTCGGGACGCCGCAGCCGCAGCCATACAAGCTCGACCCCGCCTTCCCAGTAAACTGAGGCGTCCTCCGGCAGCAGAGCCGCGAGCGAAGCTGGCACCGGCCCCGACGCCTCGACAAAGCGGGTCCACGGCGTGCGCGCGTCCCAGAGCCACAGCGCGGCGGCCAGCAGCGCCAGGCTGGCGCCGGTCAGCGCCGCCGCCGGCCACCGTTGCCGGCGCACGGCCGCGATCAGCCAGCCGCCGATCACCGTGGCCGCAGCACAAACCAGCGCGCACGACTCCGCCAGCATCCGCAGCTTTGCGGTCCACGGCAGGACAAAGCCGACGTAGGCGGGGACGAGCGCCACGGCACCGGTACAGGCCGCCGCGATCGCGCCGAGCACGAGCAGGCGGGCGGTGGCAGGCAGGGCCCGGCCGGTCGCCATCTGCCACAGTACCAGCCCGCTCGCCAGCGCCATCAGCGGGGCGGCGGCAAAGATCACCGGATCGACCCAGTTGGTCACGAGCAGCAGGACCAGCGCCGTCGCCAGCACCAGCTTGGCCAGGTCGAACCGGTCGTCGCGGCGTAGCAGCCGGATCAGGGTCGGCACCGCATAGAGCTGGACGGCCAGGGTCAGCACCCACATCGCCCGCCACGGCTGGATCTCGATCACGAACATGTTGTGCAGCAGGTCGCCGCCGAGCAACGTGCCGCCGAGCCCACCGAGCCCGACCGCGAGGCAGCAGCCGAGAAATCGGCGCTCCCGCGGTTCCGCCATGGCCATGGCGAGTATCGCGAGTGCGGCGGTGCCGATCACCCGCATGTACGCGTCAGACGACCAGGCAGTGATCAGGCATTGCGCGTCGCGCACCGCGACGATCGCCAGCCAGGTCGGGTCCAGGCTGATGCGGAGCGCGGCGAAAGGCTGGACCCCGGCGGCCGCCAGCGCTGCCACGGCGAAAACGCCGGCACCGATTATCAGCCACCAGGCCGGCCGCACGAGCGCCCGCTCGACGAGTGTGACCGCCAGCGCCGGCAGCGCCATCAGCGGGTGCAGTGCCGCTGCGGCGGCGATCGCCGCCAGCGCCGGCCACGGTCGGCCGCGCACCAGCAGCCCGAGGCCGCCGAGGCTCAGCGCCTCGGCGAACAGCCGCGGGCTGGCGAACTCCTCGCCGTAGCCGAACAGCGCGTAGGTGCTGGGCAGTGCGATCGCGGCGGCGACCGCAAGCAGAATCTGCACGCGGCCGCGGAGCAGGCCGCTAGCCAGGTAGCTCAGTCCGGCGACCCATAGGACTTGGCCGAGCACGGTAAAGGCCATCCCGGAGGTGGCGACGCCGAACCGCGCCACAACCGGCGCGTAGAACCGGGTAAACAGCGTAAACTGGTCCTGCGACCCGTAGAGAAAATAGAGGTCGTGGGCGAAGCGATCGGGGTAGAGGGCCCGCAGCGCCTGAACCATGTAAAAGCGCCCGTCGCGGACGACGCCTTGGTATTGCCGGGTCGCCAGCCAGAGGACGGCGATCAGCAGTGTCAGCGAGAGGGTGAACAGGCGCGGGACGCCGCCGGGCGCGGCGTCGGCCAGTACGGCCAGACGGCTCGGCGAGCGGTGCCGGCGCGCTACTGCTGGCTGATCCGGCAGCAGATCGTCGGCGGCCAGCTTGTACATCGGCGACAGCGGGGCGCGGGCGGGCGGTGGCCGGCTCAGACGCGCATCGGCACCAGCCGGCCGCGGGCCGCCGCCGCAGCGGTCTCGGAATCGGCGACCTGCTGCTGCCCAGCCTCGCCGGCCTCGTGGTATTCGGCGTCTTGATTGACACGCCAGACATCGTATTTGCGACGGCCGAGCAGGATGTTCTTGACGGTCAGCATGGCCGTCATCATCGCGTGGTCCTGGTTGTTGTACAGGTGCATGCCGTTACGGCCGACGAGGTGCAGGTTTGGATGGCGCGCCTCGATCTCGGCGCGGATCGTCGCGACTCGCTCCTGATAGGTGTCGTCATAGACCGGATAGGCCTTGGGCTGCCGCACCACAGTGCCGTCGACAATGTCATCGGCGGCGGCCAGGCCCAGCTTGACCAATTCGCCGCCGGCGAGGCGGATCAGTTCGGCGTCGGACGAATTCCACAAGCCGTCGCCTTCGAAGCAGAAATACTCGAGACCGTAGCAGTTCAGGCCGGGCGCGGGCACCATCTCGGGCGACCACGATTTGAAGTTCTGGATGCGGCCGACGCGCACGCCGGGATCGTGTATGTAAATCCAGTTGTCGTCGAACAGCTGCCGGTCGTTGACGATCAGCGCGACGACGAGGAAGTCGCGGTAGCGCAGCCCTCGCGCCGCGGCGGCGCATTCGCCCGACGGCGCCGGCGCGACGATGTTGACCAGCTCGCGGACCGGCATGCTGGAAATCACGTGATCGGCCAACAGGCGCCGCTCGGCGCCATCGGTGCCGCGTGCGGTCACGATCCAGCGCCGCGCCCGTGCGTCCCAGGCCAGAGACTCCACCCGCTGGCCAAGCTCGACCTGGCCGCCCAGCACACGAATGCGCCGCTCTGCCGCCTCCCACAGCATGCCGGGGCCGCGGCGCGGATAGCGGAAACTATTGACGAGAGTCTTGATCATCGTCTTGCTCGGGCCGCCGCGCTGCGGCACCACCGCGTGCCAGATCGCCTTAGACAGTGACAGGCCCTTGATCCGTTGAGCCGCCCAGTCGGCCGAAATCTCGGAGCATTTCATCCCCCACACCTTCTCGGTGTAGGTGCGGAAAAAGATCTCGAACAGCCGATGGCCGAACTGGCTGGTGACCCAATCCTCGAACGTACGCAAGCTTCTTGGCGGCAGCAGCCTGACCCGCGCATAGGACAGTACGCAGCGCAGCGCCTCGAACGGCCCGAGCTTTTTCAGCGCGTCGAGCGCGCGGATCGGATAGTCGAACAGCTTGCCGCGATAATAGATGCGCGATTTGCGCGGCCGCTCGAGAAAATCGTCGCCGAGCAGTTCGCTCCACAGTGCCTCGACCTCCGCCGATTTGGAAAAGAAGCGATGGCCGCCGATGTCGAAAAGGAAGCCCTTGTAGGTAACGGTCTTCGAGATGCCGCCGACATAGTCGGGATCCTGCTCAAGTACAGTGACGTCGACGCCGGCCTTGCTCAGGAGATAGGCCGCGGTGAGGCCGGCCGGCCCGGCACCAATACAGATGACCGAAGGGTTCGCCGTACTCATCTCAGTCCGCCATGATTGTCTTTAGTTGCCGTAGCCGGGCCCGCAGCCCGACATTGAACGAAATCGCCTTGTGGGCCGGGTACGAATAGAGGACGACCAGCCCGACCGCCGCGACATGGGCGGCAAACTCGGGGCTGATCGCCATGCCGCCGAGGCCCAGTTCCGCACCGACGAAGTGCTGCAGCCCCGACCGCAGCAGCGTCGCGGCGAGGCTGGTCAGCAGCACGCCGACGCCGGAGATCGCGCAGAACGTGCGGAACTGGTCGAACGCCGAGCGCTCACGGAAGCGGAAATTGAAGGCGTGGTTGAGCGCGAAATTGGTCACCAGGCCGGTCGCAGCGGCGCAGCCCGTTGCCAGCCAATAGGGGATGAACGGAGCCAGCCCGGCGCCGTACAGCAGCCAGCCGGTCAGCAGGTTGACGCCAGCCGCGACGCCGCCGAAGGCGAGGTACATGGCTAGGTCGCGGTTGAAAAAGACCCAGCCGAGGCGCCGCCTGCGTGTTGGTCGACCCGGCACCGCTGTGCCCGAATGTGCGACCATTGTCATCATTACCGCCTGTTCGCGATTGCCGGCGGCAGTCTGGGCGAGGCTGATTGATTTTCGGTTAAGTCAGACCGCGGTCTCCAGCGGCGCGGGCGCGGTCGGCTTCTGCGGTGACACTCTCATCCGTCAGAGCGTGACTAAGCGATCTCGGGCTGAGGCGACTATTCCCGGCGAAATTGCCGCACCGCTTTGCGGGCGGCTCGCGACGCAGAACGGCGTTATTTGGTAAATCCTTATTTCAGCGAGTTGATGTAGGCGGCGAGGCGATCGAGGTCTTACGGGCTGAGCTTGATCGGCAACCTTTGTGGGTTGTGCATCAGCGCGTGCGAGACCTTGTGCGCGTTCCAGTCGCGTTCGTGGGCCATCTGGCGGTAGGACGGCACGGTTTCCGTGCCGAACAGATGCAGTCGGCGGGGCTTTCAGCTGATCGGGTCGAGCGGCCAGATCGGCCGCCGCACTCGGGTAAAGTTTTCCGGGGTGTAGTCGACCTGGCACAACGCCCCGGTGTTGACCAGGATCACCTCGCGCGCGATCGGCTCGAACGCGGCGCGGAAATGCTGCATCGACTTGACCGCGACCGTCGCATAGCGCGTCGGGTCGAGGCCGAGCGAGGTGAACTGGCCGAGATCGACCGCCTGGCCGTTGTTGGTGATCAGGATGATGTCGATGCCGCCGACCCGAAACACCAGCGAGGGGCCGTAATCGCGCTCGATGCCGCCACCCATCGGGCCATAGGCGACAAACCGCCCGTTCGTGAGATGCGTGATCTCGCCGGAGAGCGTCAGCGGGCCGCCGCCGCGCGCCGGGTCGGTCTTGCCGCCGATCGTCAGCGTTGTCGGG
>DATLTH010000207.1:0-2648 GCA_035533695.1 Allostellaceae bacterium
CGGCGGTCGAAGCCGGGCACAACATCCTGATCCTGTCCGACCGCGCGGTCTCGGTCGATCTGGTGGCGATCCCGGCCTTGCTCGCCACCTCGGCGGTGCACCATCACCTGATCCACCAAGGGCTGCGCACCAAAACGGGCATCGTCGTCGAGACCGGCGAAGCGCGCGAGGTGCATCATTTCTGCGTCCTCGCCGGCTATGGGGCCGAAGCGATCAACCCCTATCTCGCGTTTTCGACGATCGATCAGATCCGCACCGAAAACGGATTGCCGCTCAGCGCCGAGCAGGTGCAGAAGAACTATTTGAAGGCGCTCAACAAGGGCATTCTGAAGGTGATGTCCAAGATGGGCATCTCGACCTATCAGTCCTATTGCGGGGCGCAGATCTTCGACGCGGTCGGGCTGCACAGCGAGTTCGTCGAGAAATATTTCACCGGCACGGCGACGACGATCGAGGGCGCCGACCTGAAGGCGATCGCCGAGGAGGCGCTGGTCCGCCACAGGCGCGCCTATGGCGACGACCCGCTCTATCGCGAGATGCTCGATCTCGGCGGCGACTACGCCTTCCGGCTGCGCGGCGAGGCGCATGCCTGGACGCCGCATTCGGTCGCCACATTGCAGCACGCGGTGCGCGGCAACTCGCTCAGCGACTACAAGGCCTTCGCCGCCTCGATCAACGACCAGAGCGAGCGGCTGTTGACGATCCGCGGGCTGATGCGCCTCACCCTGGCGGATCAGCCGATCGCGCTCGACGAGGTCGAGCCGGCGGCCGAGATCGTCAAGCGGTTTTCCACCGGTGCGATGAGCTTTGGCTCGATCAGCCGCGAGGCGCACACGACGCTGGCGATCGCGATGAACCGGATCGGCGGCAAGTCGAACACCGGTGAGGGCGGCGAGGAGGCGTCGCGCTTCAAACCGCTGCCGAACGGCGATTCGATGCGCTCGGCGATCAAGCAGGTGGCGTCGGGCCGCTTCGGCGTGACGACCGAGTATCTGGTCAACGCCGACATGCTGCAGATCAAGATGGCGCAAGGCGCCAAGCCCGGCGAGGGCGGGCAACTGCCCGGCCGCAAGGTCGACAAGATCATTGCCAGCGTGCGCTATTCGACCCCCGGGGTGGGCCTCATTTCGCCGCCGCCGCACCACGACATCTATTCGATCGAGGATCTGGCGCAATTGATCCACGATCTGAAAAACGCCAACCCACAAGCGGCGATTTCCGTGAAGCTTGTGTCCGAGGTCGGGGTCGGCACGGTCGCGGCCGGCGTCTCCAAGGCGCGCGCCGACCATGTGACGATCGCCGGCTACGAGGGCGGCACCGGCGCCAGCCCCTTGACATCGCTGACCCATGCCGGCTCGCCGTGGGAGATCGGCCTCGCCGAGACCCAGCAGACCTTGGTCAAAAACGGCCTCCGCGGCCGCATCGCCGTGCAGGTCGACGGCGGCCTGCGCACCGGGCGCGACGTGGTCGTGGGCGCCTTGCTCGGCGCCGACGAGTTCGGCTTCGCGACGGCGCCGCTCATAGCCGCCGGCTGCATCATGATGCGCAAGTGCCACCTCAACACCTGCCCGGTCGGCATCGCGACGCAGGATCCGGTATTGCGCCAGCGCTTCACCGGAACGCCCGAGCACGTCATCAACTATTTCTTCTTCGTCGCCGAGGAAGTGCGCGAATTGATGGCCGAGCTCGGCTTTCGCACGGTCAACGAGATGATCGGCCGGGTCGACCGGCTCGACATGGAGCCGGCGATCAACCACTGGAAGGCGAAGGGGATTGATCTGTCGCGCCTGCTCTACCAGGAGAAGGCCAAGCCGGGGGTTGCGATCTACCGTTGCGAAACCCAGAACCACGGCCTCGACAAGGCGATGGACAACGAGTTGATCGCGCTCGCCGCGCCGGCATTGGAGCGGCGCGAGCCGGTGCGCATCGACAAGCCGATCCGCAACATCCACCGCACCGTCGGCGCGATGCTGTCAGGCGAGGTGGCCAAGCGCTACGGCCATACAGGGCTGCCCGAAGACACGATCTGGGCCCGCTTCGAGGGCACCGCCGGACAGAGCTTCGCCGCCTTCCTGGCGCATGGCGTGACGCTCGAACTCCACGGCGACGCCAACGACTACACCGGCAAGGGATTGTCGGGCGGGCGCCTCATCGTGCGCCAGCCGCGGCAGGCCAAGCGCGAGCCGACCGAAAACATCATCGTCGGCAACACCGTGCTCTACGGCGCGATCGCCGGCGAAGCCTATTTCGAAGGCGTCGCCGGCGAGCGCTTCGCAGTGCGTAATTCCGGTGCCGTCGCGGTCGTCGAGGGCACCGGCGACCACGGCTGCGAGTACATGACCGGCGGGGTCGTCGTCGTGCTCGGCGAGACCGGGCGCAACTTCGCCGCCGGCATGTCGGGCGGGATCGCCTATGTGTGGGACCCGAAGGGTCGCTTTGCCAGCCTGTGCAACCAGAACGAGGTCGCGCTTTCGCCCGTCGCTGCAAGTGAACCGGCCGATGACGCGGACCCCGCCGACCGGCCGCGCCAGCGCGCCCCCAATGTCGTCGACAACGGCATGGGCGACCCCTTGCGCTTCGACGCCGAGCGGTTGCGCATCCTCATCGAGCGCCACCACCTCTTCACCGGCAGCGCCCGCGCCCGCACG
>DATLTH010000208.1:0-4328 GCA_035533695.1 Allostellaceae bacterium
CGGCTGCCAAACACTCTGCGCATCCTTCTCGACGGGGCGAGGCAAATCGTGGCGGCGGGTAGTAGAGCGCAAGCGAGGCTCGGGGTCGATATCGGCGGCACCTTCACCGATGTGGCGCTGGAGGTCGGCGGCCCCAATGGACTAAAGCGCTACAGCGGCAAGATCCTGACGACGCCCGAGGCGCCCGAGCGCGCCGTCATCGACGCGATCCGTGCGGTGTTGCGCGAGGCGGGCCTCATGCCCGGCGATTTGTCGATCATCATCCACGGCACGACGCTCGCCACCAACGCGATCATCGAGCGGAAGGGCGCGCGGACCGCGCTCGTCACCACCGAGGGCTTTCGCGACACGATCGAGATCCGCCACGAAAACCGCTTCGAGCAATACGACGTCAACATCGACCTGCCGCCGCCTTTGGTGCCGCGCCGGCATCGCTTTGTCGTGCCGGAGCGGATGAATGCGCAGGGGCATGTCGTGACCCCGCTCGACGAGGGTGCGGTCGCCGCGCTCGCCTTGCATCTCGCCGCGGCGGACATCGAGAGCGCGGCGATCGGCTTTCTGCACAGCTTCACCAACCCGGCGCACGAACAGCGCACGCGCGACATTCTGGCGGCGCGCCTGCCCGGCGTCACGTTCACGCTGTCGTCCGAAGTGTCGCCCGAGATGCGCGAATACGAGCGCTTTTCGACCGCCTGCGCCAACGCCTATGTGCAGCCGATGATCGCGCGCTACCTCGCCAATCTCGAAGCGTTGCTGGCCGCCGAGGGGTTCGCCTGCCCGCTCTTCCTGATGCTGTCGGGCGGCGGCTTGACGACGGTCGAGACCGCGATCCGCTTTCCGGTGCGGCTGGTCGAATCGGGACCCGCCGGCGGCGCCATCTTCGCCAGCCACCTCGCCCGGCAATGCGGGCTCGACAAGGTCCTCTCCTACGACATGGGCGGCACCACCGCGAAAATCTGCCTGATCGACGAATTTCGGCCGCAATCGAACCGCGCCTTCGAGGTCGCGCGCATCTACCGCTTCAAGAAGGGCAGCGGCCTGCCGCTCAGGATTCCGGTTATCGAGATGGTCGAGATCGGCGCCGGCGGCGGCTCGATCGCCCGCGTCGACCGCCTCCGGCGCATCACTGTCGGCCCGGACAGCGCCGGCGCCGATCCGGGCCCCGCCTGCTACGGCCGCGGCGGCGCTCTGCCGACCGTGACCGACGCCGATCTCCTGCTCGGCCGCATCGACCCCACCGGATTTTCCGGCGGCCGCATGGCATTGGACCGCGCGGCGGCCGAGGCGGCGATACAGCGCGAGGTCGCCGCCCCGCTCGATCTCGCCCTGCCGTTCGCCGCCTTCGGGTTGAGCGAGATCGTCGACGAGAACATGGCCAACGCGGCGCGCGTCCACGCCATCGAAAGCGGCAAGGACGCGCGCGGGCGCACGCTCATCGCCTTTGGCGGGGCGGCGCCGCTCCATGCCGCGCGGCTGGCCGACAAACTGGGCCTCGACCGGGTATTGGTGCCGTCCAACGCCGGGGTCGGCTCGGCGGTCGGCTTTCTGCGCGCGCCCATCGCCTATGAGATTGTGCGCTCGCAATTGCAGCGGCTCGACGCGTTCGACGCGCAGGCCGCCAACGCGCTGTTCTCGGCGATGCGCGAGGAGGCCGAGGCGATTGTCAGGCGCGGCGAGCCGCAGGCGGCGCTGACCGAGACCCGCTCGGCCTTCATGCGCTATCGCGGCCAGGGCCACGAGATCGCCGTGCCTTTGCCGGCGCGCGCCTATCGGGCGGCGGACGCCGAGGCGCTGCTCGCTGCGTTCGAGGCCGCCTATCGCCTTCTCTACAGCCGGGTCATCCCCGGCGTCGAGGTCGAGGTATTGAGCTGGGTCCTGCTGCTGAGCGGGCCGGTGCCGCACGAAGAGGGAGTCTCCCCTGCCCCGCCGCCGCCGTCATCCCCGGCGCCCGCCCGCCGCCGCGCCGTGTTCGACCCCGACACGGCCGAATTTGTCGAGGTCGCGATCCACGAACGCGCGAGCCTGATGCCGGGCGCCGTGATCCCCGGCCCGGCCGTCATCGTCGAAGACGAAACCTCGACCGTCGTCAGCCGCAATTTCGACGCCCATATCGACGCCTTCGGCTATATCGAGCTGACGCGGCGATAACATTCGGAGAAGGGAGCAGCCCATGACATTGCAATTGCGCCGGGTGGTTACCGGCCACGACAGGAATGGCAAGGCGGTCGTCACGATCGACGAAATGGCGAAAACCGGGTCGGCGCGGCCGGGGGTGACGACCAGCGTCGTGTGGAGCAGCGAAGGGTTCCCGATCAGCAACGACGGGGATGCCGACGAGGCAACGCGGCAGGTCGGCACCTGGCACCCGAACGGCACCGTGTTCCGGATCATCGAGTTCGGGCCTGGCAACGGGCCGCGCAACCACCGCACCGACTCGCTCGACTACGCGGTCGTCCTGTCGGGCGAAATCGACATGGACCTCGACGGCGAGGAAGTGCATCTGAAAGCGGGCGACGTGATCGTGCAGCGCGGCACGATCCATAACTGGATCAACCGCGGCTCCGAGCCCTGCGTCATCGCCTTTGTGCTGATCGACGCAAAGCCGGCCACCGCCGGCGGCAAGGTACTCCGCGCGGTCGGCTGAAATCGGTCAGGGCCCTGGGTCCTCGTCGAGGCCTGAACGAGATTGCTTCGCTTCGCTCGCAATGACGACAAAGAGACGCGGTCATTGCGAGGAGCAAAGCGACGAAGCAATCTGGGCGACCCGCTACACCGTCACCATGCGGCGCAGTTCCTCGACGATTTCGGGGTTGGCGAGGGTCGAGACGTCGCCGGCGTCCTGGCCGCTCGAGACCGCCGCCAAAACCCGGCGCATGATCTTGCCGGAGCGGGTTTTCGGCATGTCGGGCACAATCCAGACATGCGCCGGCCGGGCGATCGGGCTGATCTCGGTGACGACCGCGTCGGAGATGCGCTTGTGCAGTTCCGCGCTGGCGTGGAAGCCGGGCTTCAGCGCGACGTAGAGGTCGGGGACGCGCCCCTTGATCGCGTCGGCGACCGGCACCACCGCGGCCTCCGCCACTTCCTGCACGGTCAAGGCCGCCGACTCGATCTCCTTGGTGCCGAGGCGGTGGCCGGCGACGTTGATCACGTCGTCGATGCGCCCCAGGATGCGGTAGTAGCCGTCGGCCGATTGCACCGCGCCGTCGCCGGCGAAATAGGGCCAGTCGCGCCAGTCCGTGCTGTTCCGGTCCTTGCAGTAGCGCGCGTAATACTGCGCGACAAAGCGGTCGGGGTCGCCCCAGATCGTCTGGAAGATGCCCGGCCACGGGTTCTGGATGCAGATGTTGCCGGCCTTGCCCGCGCCCATCGGGATTTCGTTGCCGTCGTCGTCATAGATCACCGGGTGGATGCCGGGGAGCGCGGGCCCGGCGCTGCCCGGCTTCATCGGATGAATGCCCGGCGCGGTGCTGCACAAGAAGCCGCCGGTCTCGGTCTGCCACCAGGTATCGACGATGACCGCCTCGCCCTTGCCGACGACGCTGTGATACCAGCGCCACACCTCGGGCTCGATCGGCTCGCCGACCGTCGTCATGTGCTTGAAGTGGTAGTTGTAGTTGTTGGGCTCGTCCGAGCCGGCGCGGCGCAGGGCGCGGATCGCGGTGGGCGAAGTGTGGAAAATGTTGACGTCGAGTTCCTCGGCGATGCGCCACGGCCGCCCGGCGTCCGGGTAGGTCGGCACGCCCTCGTAGATCACCGACGACGCGCCCAATGCCAGCGGGCCATAGACGATGTAGGAATGGCCGGTGATCCAGCCGATATCGGCCATGCACCAGTAGACGTCTTCGGGGTGGATGTCCTGGATGTATTTCGACGTGCCGGCGACATAGGCGAGATAGCCGCCGGTGCCGTGCTGGCACCCCTTGGGCTTGCCGGTCGTGCCGCTGGTGTACATCAGGAACAAGGGCGCCTCGGCCGGCATCTGCTCCGGTTCGACCCGGTGGCCGCGATAATCCTTCAAGACATCGTTGACGATATGGTCGCGGCCCGGCACCACCGGATGGGCGCTCGAATATTTCCCCGGATGGCGCTGCCAGACCAGTACCTTCTCGACGGCGTAGCCCTGCGCTGTCGCGTCGGCGACCGCGATGTCGGCCTTTTCCTTCTGGTCCTGCAGGCTGCCGCTGCGGTAGTAGCCGTCCATCGTGATCAGCACCCGGCTCGTCGAATCGACGATCCGGTCGGCGCACGCCTTGCCGCTGAACCCGCTGAACACCTGTGAGTGGATGACCCCGAGCCGGGCGCAGGCGAGCATCGTGATCGCCAGT
>DATLTH010000209.1:0-2100 GCA_035533695.1 Allostellaceae bacterium
GGGACATTCGGCACCGCGACCGGCGAGCCGAACGCCCGCCATTCGCGCAAGGCGATCTGCACAGCCGCCTCGCGCGAAAACGGCTCGTAGGGTACCCGCGCAAAGGGCGGGATATGCGAATCGTCCGGCGGCAATCCCGCCGAAGGCGTTTGCTGCGGGGCGCAGCCGGCCAATGCCAGCACGAGCATCAGGCCGACCAGGCAACACCGTCGCGCGCGCACGCCGCTCAACCGGCCCCCGAACAAGTGCACCGCTCAGAACCCGTAGAGCCGCGCCGGGTTGTCGACCAGGATCTTGCGGCGCATCGCCGCCCGCGGGGCCCACGCCTTGAGCTGGTTCAATGCCAACCCGTCATCGATGGCGTAGAAGGGTGCGAGGTCGTCGGGCGCGGCGCCCGGTGCCGCGGCATGCGGGTGCGGCCAGTCGGTGCCCCACAGGATGCGGTCCGGGTTGGCGGCGATCAGGGCGCGCGCCAGCGGCGCCATATCGTCGTAGGCGGGCCCCTTCGTCGAGCTGCGATAGGCGGCCGAGACCTTGACGTAGGCGTGGCCTGCCGCGACCAAGGCCAACAAGGCGTCGAAGCCCGGCTGATCGACCCCGCCCGATGCCGTGGCGCCGCCGAAATGATCGAACACGATCGGCACGCCGAGCGTCGGCACCTCCTGCGCCAGGGCGGCGATGACGGACAGTTCGGTATAGACCTGGACATGCCAGCCGAAAGGCGCGACCCGCGCCGCCGCCTCGGCGAGGTTGCGGCTTGCCAGTGTCGGATCGCTTTCGCCGGCGGTCGCCAGATTGACCCGGACGCCGCGAATGCCGACCCGGTGCATGTGGTCGAGCTCGGCATTCGAGGTCGCCGCGTCGATCACCGCGACCCCGCGGGCATTCCCGCCGAGCCGGCGCATGCCGTCGAGCGTGCAGGCATTGTCGCTGCCGTAGACGCTCGGCTGGACGATGACGACGCGCGACAGATCGAGCGCGTCCAGCAACGCCTGCAATTCGGCGGCGTCGGCCGGCGGCGGGGTGTAGCCGCGGCGGGCGGCAAAGGGAAATTCGGCGGCATCGCCGAAGACATGGACATGGCAGTCGCACGCCCCTGCCGGCACCGCAAAGCCCACCGCGGTCCGCGGTTGCGACGCCGCGACCGTGCGGCCTTTGGCGGCGCGGCGCGATGCCGGAGCCTGCCGCTGCGATACCGGCCCGGCGGCAGGCTTCGCCGCGGCACCCGCATCGGCGGCGTGCCACAAAGCGATGCCGCCGGTCAGCCCGTCGCTGTTGGGGACGATCGACACATCGGACGGCAAGGCAAACTCGATCCGCCGCGAGTTGCCGCCGCCGATATAGAGGTGATCGAAATTCACCACCCGGCGCAGGATGTCGATGATCCGGGCGACCCGCTTGTTCCACTTCTTCCTGCCGACCTGCTGCAGCGCCGCCCGGCCGACATACTCGTCATAGGTTTTGTTGCCGCGCACCGGGTGATGGGCGAATTCGAGATGCGGCATGATCTGGCCGTTGCGGAAGATCGAGGTTCCGGCGCCGGTGCCGAGCGTCAGCACCATCTCGAGGCCCTCGCCGCGGATCGCGCCAAAGCCCTGCACGTCGGCATCGTTCATGACCCGCACCGGGCGGTTCCAGCGCTCGGCGAGCGCCGTCTGCAGGTCGAAGCCGGCCCACAATTCGGTGCCCAGATTGGGCGCGGTCAGAATGCGCCCGTCGCGCACCGCGCCGGGAAACCCGACCGATGCCCGGTCGAAGTCGCCAAGCTTCGCGGCGGCATCGTCGATCGCGGCGGTCAGCGCGGCGGGGGCGACCGGCATCGGCGGGGTCGGCACGCGAACCCGCTCGCCGATGATCTGTCCGGCGCCGTCGAGCAACGCCAGCTTGACGCCGGTGCCGCCGATATCGACGGCAAGGGTACGACTGTCGTCCATCGCAGGCCTCCGGTTCGCGCGAAGCGGCGCGACGATAGCGCAGGCCGCACCGTGCGACCATGTGTCTTTCGTCGTGACCAACGCTGAAGACGCCGCCATATTGCCCATTTTATCTGGTAGATTTTGTCGCTGGTGAACGGACTCCAGCACTTGCTCACCGTCGTCG
>DATLTH010000210.1:0-2318 GCA_035533695.1 Allostellaceae bacterium
CCGCATCTGTTCGGCCGCCATATGTTCCTGCGGATCGGGCTCGGCGCCTTCCTCAGCGCGGCCGACTACATCGAGGCGGTGCGCCAGCGCCGCGAATTGTGCCTCGAGATCGCCGGCCTATTGGCCGGGGTCGATGTGCTGGTGTCGGCCAACGCGACCGGCCCGGCGCCGCGCATTGACGAAGTGCCGCTGTGGGGCGTGTTCGACCGCGCTTCCTATACCGCGCCGTACAATGTGACCGGCTTGCCGGCCCTGTCGGTGCCGATCGGCTTCGAGAACGATCTGCCATTGGCCTTCCAGATCGCCGGCAAGCCGTTCGACGAGGCGGCCGTGCTGCGGGCCGGCCATGCCTTCGAACAGGCGGGCGAGTTCCGCCACCGCCAGCCGCCGATCGCCGCCTCCCTGCCCGGAAGGTGACGACGAGGCGGCCGGTCAGCCGAGATGGTGAACCATCAGGCTGCCGAGCAGCGCGACCCCGGAAAAGACCAAAATCCCGCCCGAACCGCGGTTGATCCACACCAGATGCTGGGAATCGAACGACAGCCGGAACATTCCGGCGCCGAACGCGAGCCCGACCCACCACAACAGCGAACCGAACCACACGCCGAGCACCAGGATCGCCGCCCGGCCGAGAGTCGCCTCGTGCCCGGTGAAGCCGATGCCGGCGAAGATCGCCAGAAAGGCGAGGATCGTGATCGGGTTGGTGATGGTCAGCGCAAAGGTCGAGGCGTAATCGGCGAGCAGCCCCTCGGGATCGCGCCGCGAATTCACCCCGGCGAGCGGATCGGCCGTCAGGGCCGAGCTGCCGATGTAGAGCAGAAACCCGGCGCCGCCCAGTCGCAGCCAGTCCTGATAGCCGAGCAACAGGTTGGAAACAAACGTCAGGCCGAATCCGGCGATGATGCCGAACACGGCATCCGCGGTGGCCGCCCCGAGCCCGGACATCAGTCCCGCCAGCCTTCCATGAAAGATCGTGCGGCGGACGCAGAGGACCCCGACCGGGCCGGCCGGTACGGCGATGATGATCCCGACCAGCAGGCCCTTCAGCAGAAAGCCCAGCAGCATCCGTGCGCCAACCCCGCGAAACCGCGCCGCAGTGTCCGGGAAGGGCGGATGTCACGCAACCGAAATGCGCCGGTCCGACTGGCCACCCATCCGGCCGCGAGTCGCGCTATGCTGCCGCATCAACGCAGCGAACGCGAGGTTTGAGATGCCGACAGAGGACACCGCAGCAGGGGATGCCTACCAGTTCGAGTTCGTCTCGCTTGACGGCGACAAGCTGCCGCTCGCGGCGTGGCGCGGACGCCCGGTCCTGGTCGTCAACACCGCCTCGCAATGCGGCTACACGCCGCAATACCGCGACCTCGAAGCGCTGTGGCAGCGCTACCGCGACCGGGGCCTCGTCGTGCTCGGCGTGCCCTCCAACGATTTCGGCCAGCAGGAGCCGGGCAATGCCGCCGAGATTCGCCATTTCTGCGACACGAATTACCAGGTCGATTTCCCGCTGGCCGAGAAGAACCGCGTGGTCGGCGCCGCCGCCCACCCGTTCTATCGCTGGGTCGTCGCGACCCTTGGCGATGCCGGCGCGCCGCGCTGGAACTTCCACAAATACCTGATCGGTCCCGACGGCCAACTCGCCGGCGCCTGGCCGGCGCAGGTCCGGCCGAGCGATGCCGCGATCACCAAGGAAATCGACAGCGCGCTAGCGAAGCCTTGAGATTTCGGCATCCGGCCAGTGCCGGCGCAGCCGATCGCGGTGGCGCAGCAGCCAGTAGAGACAGATCAGGGTATGGCCGCTGTCGATCTGCCCGGCGTCGAGCATGGCTTCGGCCTCGGCGATCGTCCGGACGCTGACGCGGATGTCTTCGTGCTCTGCGGCGAGGCCGTGGATGCCGCCGGCACCGCGCGAATCGACCCGGCCGCAGAACAGCGACACCGCCTCGTCGTAGGCGCCGCTCGCCGGCAATACGGTCTGGATCGGGACGAGCGCGCCGATCGGGTCGAGGCCGGCCTCTTCGCGCGCCTCGCGCCGGGCCACCTCTTCGGGCGTTTCGCCGTCGTGATCGACGAGGCCCGCCACCGCCTCCAACTGCCAGGGCGAACGGCCGCCATACAGCGCCGGCAGGCGGAACTGCTCGATCAACACGACGCAGTCGCGCTCGGGGTCGTAGAGCAGGATCGCGACCGCCCGGCCGCGCCGCACCACATCGTACACACGCTCGGCGCTCCAGCCGCCGGCGAACAGCCGGTGACGGAAGCGCACGATATCGACCCGCAGATGGCGGGAAAAGCCGGTCTCGGCGTCGATGATCTCGAGG
>DATLTH010000211.1:0-4065 GCA_035533695.1 Allostellaceae bacterium
TAGCCGAGGCGCACGCCGGCATGGATCGTGAAATAGTCGACCCCTTGCTCGGCCTGTTCGATCAAGGTGTCGCGGAACAATTCCCACGTCAGATCCTCGGCCTTGCCGCCGACCTTTTCCAACGCCTGATAGATCGGCACCGTGCCGATCGGCACCGGCGAGTTGCGCACGATCCATTCGCGGATCGTGTGGATGTTGCGGCCGGTCGAGAGGTCCATCACCGTGTCGGCGCCCCAGCGCGTCGCCCACACCAGCTTGTCGACCTCCTCGGCGACCGAGGAGGTGACGATCGAGTTGCCGATATTGGCGTTGACCTTGACGAGGAAATTGCGGCCGATGATCATCGGCTCCGATTCCGGGTGGTTGATGTTGTTCGGGATGATGGCGCGGCCGCGGGCGATCTCATCGCGCACGAATTCCGCCGTCACATGCTCGGGGATCGCGGCGCCGAACGAATTGCCGGCGTCGAGCCGTTCCGCCGCCGCCGCGCGGCCGAGATTCTCGCGGATCGCGACGTATTCCATCTCCTCGGTGATGATGCCGCGCCGGGCGTAAGCGTATTGGGTCACAGCCGCGCCGGGCTTGGCGCGCAATACCCGGCGCTCCGCGCGGTCGAACACCGGCACGTTGCTGTCTTCGCCGCGCCTGAGGCCGTTATCCTCGGGCCTGATCGAGCGTCCGTCGGTCTCCTCGACATCGCCCCGTCCGACGATCCAGCCGCGGCGCAATTCCGCGAGGCCCTTGTGGATATCGGTCGTCTCGGCCGGGTCCGAATAGGCACCCGAGGTGTCGTAGACGCGCAGCGGCTTTTCGCCCGACGCGGCTTCGAGATCGATCTCGCGCATCGCGACGCGGATCGCGCCATGCCGGTTCCCGGGCACGTAGACCTTGCGCGACGAGGGAAACGGGCCGGTGGTGACCTGCGGCTCGGTGTTCTTCGCGCTCAGGGCGGCATTCGAAAGAGGAGCGGAATCGGGCATGGTGGCCTCCGTTGCGCCGGTTGAACGAAGACCCGGATCGATGGCGATGGAGAAACGGCGCTTTGCCGCAGCGTTCCTGTCCCTACGCCGGTACGACCCGGATCAGGTTCGAAGGGTTGCCCGCACGCCACGGTCCTCTTGGCCAGCGGTCTCTCAGCCCCTTCGCCGGGGCACCCCTTGGATCGGGCGATTATCCGCAGAGCGGCGCCCCGCCGTCAAGCGCCTCCCCAAGCATGGTGATGTAGCGCTCTCCAGCCAAAGGCCCGCGCTCCAGCGCGAGAGCCTCGATCGTCGCACGCGTCGCGACGGCAGGGCCGTAGCGTGCCAGCGCGCGCAACTTTGCTGCCTCGCCGAGCGCGCGGCGCAGCTGCGCGGAGACGACGAGCGCCTCCAGTACGGCAAACCACTCATCCCGATCGCGGGCAAGAAATCCGCTGACGCCGTGCTCGATCGCGGCGGCAAACGGCACGGTCGGCGACGCGACGGTCGGGACGCCGACGGCGGCAGCTTCGAAGAATTTCAGTTCGCTCTTGCCCTCGGTAAACGGGTTGCCGAGTTCGAGCGGCGCGAGGTTGATGTCGGTGTCGGCGATCGCGCGCAGCAGCTGTTCCGGCGACATCAGCCCGATGCGCTCGATACGCTCGCCGAAACCCTGCCATTGCGGTCCGAGGTCGAGAGGGCCGACGATGCGCAGGTCTGTCTCGTCGTGGCGCTCCATCACCTCGAACAGCGCCGCCTCGCACTCTGCGAAATCCCGCCGGTGGGTGCGCGAGCCGCTGAAATATCCGATCCTGACCCGATCGCAGGCGGCTCGCGGCGCGCCGGCGATTGCCGCGGCCAGGCGCAACTGCGCGGCGTTCAGCGTATTCGGAATCACCGCGCTCGGCCGGCCGAGCGCGGCGGCCGCGCGGGCGATGGGCGCGGTGCTGGCGGTCACCAGGTCGCAGGCGAGCATCAGGCGCCGCCGGCGCTCCAATGCCGCCACGAAGCGGCGGCGCTGGTGCGGCCCCATCAGCTGAATCCCGTCGATTCGGCCGGCGAGGCCGGGGTCGAACACGAGATCATCGATGTCGTAGACGACGCGCATGCCGATGCCGCGGGCATAGGCAAGCACCCGCTCGATCCCGGTGAGCCGGTCGTACTCGGCGCGGGCCAGCACCAGCACCTTCGCCCGCCATTGGCGGTGCCGGATGTCATCGATCTCGTCGAATGGCATGACGTGAACAGCGTATCCGGCGGCGCGCAGACCTTCGGCCGGGTTCAAGACACGATACCGCTTCGGTTCGCCCTCCCAGTAGCCGATCGCATAGATGACATCGAAGACGGCGCCAGCCGGCTTCGTCGGATCGCAGAGCGCGGATCTCGATGTCGATGCCGCCAACCTGGTTCGGCTGGCGACCCAAGTCGCGACCCCGACAGCACCCAACTCGCGGCGGCGATCGAGGACGACGCCGGCAAGCCGGATGCCGCTTCGCGTGCGCCGAAGCAAGGCCCTCATCCGGCGTACCGCGCCGGTCACGCCAGGAACCGCAGCAACTCGGCGAGGCGAGGTGCCAGGGCGGCGACGCTATAGCGTTCCTCGGCGAGGGTGCGGCCGGCCGCGCCCAGAGCCTGCGCCCCATCGCGGTCGGCGAGCAGGCTCGCCAACGCATCGCTCCACTCATCGAGGGTCGTCGCCGCCAAGCCAAGCTCAGCCTCGCTCAACAACTGGTCGTTCATGCCGACTGGTGAGACCACGCAGGGCTGCCCCGCCGCCATGTATTGCAGCATCTTGTAGCTGCATTTGCCGCGCTCCCATGGACCGTCCGCCAGCGGCATCACCCCGATGCTGATCGATGCGAGGAATGCGACTTCTGCCTGCTCCGACCAAGGCACCCAACGCAGCGGCAGCCCGGGCAGATCCGGCGGTCGGTCGCAACAGACGGCGATTTCAGTGTCCGGGAAGTCCCGCACAACGCGCTGCAGCGCCGGCGCGATAGCCTGGAGATATCGCAGGTTGACGGCGCTGCCGATCCAGCCGATCGACGGCCGAAGCGGCGGCGGCGCTGGACGATAGCGCACGGTATCGACGGCAGTCGGCAGGATTTCGACGGACCGGGTCCATTGTCGCCACACCTCGGCCAGCCAGGCGTTGCCGACGACGACGAGGTCGGCGAGGCCGGCGAGGCGGCGGGCGGCACGGCCGCCGCGGTGCACATGCACTGCATCGTCGATGTCGACCAGGCGCGGCCGCCGCGTCCAGCCTTCCAGCGTTGCCAGGGTCGACACCATCTCGCGCTGCAGCAACACGATGTCGGCAGACCAGCTCGCGGCAAGCGACGGCAGGCGTTGCATCAGCGTGCCGACCAGCCAGGCGGGCCGCAGCGCCCGGCTGTGCGGCGGAAAGGCGCCAAGCGCCGGCCAGCTTTCCCGCAGCACGATACCGAAATCGGCGAGCGGCGCCACGTATTGCCTGACGCGCAGTCGGGCCGAGGCCACCGCGGCGCCGCCGGTAAACGCCGCGACATGCAGCCTCGCATCGCCCGCCGGCATCGTCTCGGTAACGGTCACGGGCCTATAGCTGCCTCTACTCTCGGAAACCGGGGGGCATCTCATGCACCGGGCCGGCGGCCATGATCCGCGAGCAAGCCGCTGAGGCGGATTGAATTTGCCCGACAATACGCCAATATCCGCCACCGCGGGTGGTTTCTAGCGGGATAAGTCATGGGCTGTCCAGGTTAGGCGCGGCTCCGGCTTCGAGGTCAGCAGATCGGCGCGCGATGCCCCGTGTCCTGCATCTTATCACTGGGCTGGGAACGGGCGGCGCCGAGCGGATGTTGGCTCGCCTTGTCGCCCGAATTGACCAGACGCGGTTCCCGTCGACGGTTGTCAGCATGACTGGCGCCGGAGCGATCGGGCCGGCGATCGTCGACGCCGGGATCACCCTCCGCTGTCTTGGGTTGCGCCGCGGCTGGCCCGATCCCCGCGGAATTTCGCGCCTTGCACAGATCCTGCATGAGGTGCGTCCCGATATTCTGCAGACATGGTTGTATCATGCCGACCTGCTTGGTTTGGTGATGCTGTCGCTGGGGCAGGCACCGCGGCT
>DATLTH010000212.1:0-2420 GCA_035533695.1 Allostellaceae bacterium
CCCACATCAACAGATCGCCGACCTGCCAGCGATGGCGATAAAGAAATTCGGGTCGCACGCACCACGCGTCGAGCTCGGCGATCAGCGGCACCGCCTCGTTGTCGGGCACGCCTTCGATGCCGACGCACTCGCCGGCGGTGATATAGAGCGCCTTGCGCCCGGTAAAGGGGTGGGTGCGCACGATCGGGTGGGCGATGTCGGGCGTCTCGGCAAGCTGCGCCGCGGTCAGCTTGGGGCGCGGGCTGCCCGGCACACGGCGGCGCTCGGAATAGCGGTGGATCGCCCTGCGCCCTTCGATCTGCCGCTTGGTTGCCGCCGGCAGTGCCTCGTAGGCGGCGATCGTGTTGGCGAACACCGTGTCGCCGAGCGCCACCCCGCCGCGATGCGGCACCTCCTTGGCGAAAAGCAGCGAGCAGCGGCTCGGAAACTGACGATACGAGGTGTCGCTGTGCCAGGTAAAACCGGCATCGGCGAGCCCGATCAGCTCACCCGCCGCGTTACGCACGTTGGAGATCAGCAGGAGCTCGGGAAAGCCCGGCAGCAGGTATTTCTTGACGATATGAATTTCCAGCTCGCCGAACCGGCGGCTGAAATTGATGTGTTGTTCGTTGGTCAGCGTCTGGCTGCGGAAACAGACGACAATGCTGTCGTGAAACGCCGCCTCGATCTCGGCGAACGTATCGTCACTCAGTGACCGAGACAGATCGACCCCGATCTCGGCGCCGAGTGCCGCATCGGCCCGGGTTATCGGGATCGGCGTTTCCGTCTTGATTGCTGGGACTGCCACGGTAGCGCCTCCCCCGGTTCGCTGATGGGGGTTGGATCGTATCCGCAACCCGAGGCGAAACAAAGCCGCGCGGCTGCGCTGACGGCGGCGGCCGAGTTCGTGTAGATGTGTCTGACCGCTTGCAGGGGGAGATGCCGGGATGAGCCAATCGGGCGAAGGCGGGTTCCGCCTTGAGGAAGCGACGATCGACGATTTGCACCGCGCGATCCGCGCTGGCCGGACCACTTGCCTCGCGGTGGTGCAGCATTATCTCGCTCGCGCCCGCGCGTTCAACGGGGTCGCCAGCCGGCTCGTCACTGAAGACGGCGCCACGGTGCCCGAGGCCGCGGGCGCGGTACGGGCCGAGGCGGCGCTGCGCTTTCCGGGCGAAACCGTGGCGGCGTCGACGATCTTTCCCGATCTCGACCGCTATCGCGGCCCGCCGCTCGAATTCGGCCGCATCGAGCCGACCGCCTCCGATCCGTCGGTGACCCAGCAATACGGCATGATCGCCGGCATCCCCGACGGCACCCAGCTCAACGCGCTGGCAACGCTCAACATCCGCGGCGAGCGCTCGGTGACCTGCAAGGGGGAATTCGACCGCCATCCGTCGCAAGGCCCGCTGCCGCCGGGTGCGCCGCCGGTGTGCGA
Organism: Allostellaceae bacterium; assembly: GCA_035533695.1. Taxonomy (GTDB): domain Bacteria; phylum Pseudomonadota; class Alphaproteobacteria; order ATCC43930; family CGMCC-115725; genus DATARH01. The sequence continues at coordinate 1,418 of DATLTH010000212.1, forward strand.
CGAGTTCCGCCACCAGCCCGACGCGCTCGAAACCGCCGCCGCGCTCGACGCGCGCTGGGGCCGCAACCCCGACCTCGCCGCGCTGCCGATGTACGGGGTGGTGTTTTCGTTCAAGGACCCGTTCGACACCAAGGACATGCGCACCACCGCTGGCGGCGACGCGGCCTATGACATCGACTTTCCGGCGCGCGACCATGTGCTCGTCGAACAATTGCGCAGCAAGGGCGCGATCATCTTCGCCAAGGCGGTGAACACCGAATACAACGGCCGTGCCGGCAACCCTGGCGGCCGCCATCAGCCGGAAAAGATCTTGCCCTCGGTGCTCGGCTATCAGCGCAGCTCGTGGGCCGGCAACCCGGACAACCCGTATGACACGACGCGCGCGGCCTCGCTCGGGTCGAGTTCGGGGTCGGGCGTGTCGGTCAGCGCCAATCTGGTGATGTGCAGCCTCGGCGAGGAGACCCGCGCCTCGTGCCGCGGCCCGGCCAACCACAACGCGGTCGCACTGCTCCTGCCGCACAAGGCGATGCTGGGTTTTGATGGCGGTGCGATCGGCGCCGACATCTATTGCGACCGCAGCGGCATCCTCGCCCGCACGCTGGGCGATTGCGCCAAGGTGCTCGACGCGCTGAAAGATCCCGAACGCGGCTATTACGACCCGCGCGACCCCTATACGACGGTGCCGCGGCCGTCCGTGCTGCGCACCGCCTATAGCAGCCACGCGGTGCCGCGGGGGACGCTCAAAGGAGTGCGCATCGGCATCGTGCGGGAGTCGATGCTGGTGCGCCCAGGCGAGAAGGCGGTCGAGCCGATCGCCACCGCGGCGGCGGTCGAAATCAAATCCGTGCTGGGCGAAGCCCTCGGCGCGACGCTGGTCGAATCCGGCGATCCGCTGTGGGCGCCCGACCACGACCTCGAACGCATGGAGCCGGATTTTCGCCGGGCGCTGGCGCGGCTGGTGCCGGTGTTCATGCCCGATTTGCTGTTCCGCCTCGGGCGCGAC
>DATLTH010000213.1:0-7111 GCA_035533695.1 Allostellaceae bacterium
CCGAGCATTTCGCACACGCCAGCCGCGGCACGATTGCCGAAGGCGCCCGCCTCGCGGTCACCGTCTCCGACGATATGCGGCACCGCAACGCCCAGGACATTCTGATCGAGAGCATCGAGGTGGAAGGCTGATGGCAGTGCCGATTTCAACGGATGCCGTCGGCACCGCAAGCCGCAGCCGCCTGCGCATCCGCGTGCAAGGCGCGGTACAGGGGGTCGGTTTCCGGCCGTTTGTCTATCGCCACGCCTCGGCGCTTGCGCTGTCCGGCTGGGTGGAGAACTCGCCCGCGGGCGTAACCATCGAAGCAGAAGGCGATCCCGACCGGATCGCCGCGCTGATCCGTGCGCTTCGCGAAACACCGCCGCCGAATGCCACCGTCACGTCAATCGACAGCCGCGCGGTCGATCTCTGCGGCGGGCGCGTCTTCGCGATCCGCACCAGCGAGCCCGCCGGGGAACGTACCGCCTCGGTCCTGCCGGATCTCGCCACCTGCGAGGATTGCGTCAAGCAGCTGTTCGATCCCGCCGACCGCCGCTACCGCTACCCCTTCATCAACTGTACCCATTGCGGACCGCGCTACAGCATCATCGAAGACATCCCGTACGATCGGGCGCGGACGTCGATGCGGCATTTCCCGATGTGCGCCGCCTGCCGAGCAGAGTACGAGGATCCGGCGGATCGGCGCTTTCATGCCGAGCCCAATGCCTGCCCCGATTGCGGGCCTCGCCTCACGCTGTGGGACGCGAGGGGAAGCACGCTTGCGCATGACGACGAGGCGCTTGCTGCCGCCACCGAAGCTATCCGGCAGGGGCGGATCGTTGCGGTCAAGGGGATCGGCGGTTTCCATCTGCTCGTCGATGCGCGCGACGAGGCCGCGGTCGCCCGGCTGCGCCAACGCAAGCGGCGCAAGGAGAAACCGTTTGCCGTGATGTTCCCCTCGCTCGCCGATATCCGCGATGCGTGTACTATATCGACGGCAGAGGAAGCGCTACTGACCGGCCCGGCTCGGCCGATCGTGCTGCTGCGCCGCGTGGACGACCGGTTGGCGGCCTCGGTCGCGCCGGGGAACCCGCGGCTCGGCGCCTTTTTGCCCTATGCGCCACTGCATCACCTGTTGCTGCACGCCCTCGGCTTTCCGATCGTCGCGACCAGCGGAAATGTCAGCGACGAGCCGATCGCGACGGACGAGAAGGAAGCGCTCGAGCGGCTTGCCGGCATCGCCGATCTCTTCCTCGTGCACGACCGGCCGATCGTCCGGCCGGTCGATGATTCGGTCGCGCGCGTCGTTTGCCGCGAGCCGCAGATCCTGCGCCGGGCGCGCGGCTACGCGCCGGCGCCGATCGCGGTTCCGGGCATCCCCGCGGGCATTCTCGCGCTCGGCGGCCATCTGAAGACGACCGTCGCGGTAACCCGCCCCGGCGAAATTGTCCTTGGCCAGCACATCGGCGACCTCGAAACCGTCGAGGCGCGGATCGCCCAGGTCCGCGCGGTGGCCGATACGAGCCAGCTCTACGCGGCAAGCCCGCGTCTCGCCGTGTGCGATCGGCATCCCGACTATCCATCGACCCGCGCGGCGGAGGTGACGGGGCTGCCGGTGGTCGCCGTCCAGCATCATCTGGCCCATGTCGCAGCCTGCATAGCCGAGCACGGCATCGTGCCGCCGGTGCTCGGCGTCGCCTGGGATGGGACCGGCTATGGGATGGACGGCACCGTCTGGGGCGGCGAATTTCTGCTCGTGACCAAGGGCGGCTGGCGCCGGGTGGCGCATCTGCGCTGCTTTCGCCTGCCGGGCGGCGAGGCGGCGGCGCGAGAGCCGCGGCGTGCCGCGCTCGGCCTGCTTTACGAGGCGTTCGGCGAGGCCGGCTTGGCGATGACCGATCTCGCTCCGGTGGCAGCGTTCTCCGCCGCCGAGCGGGCGGTCCTGAAAACAATGCTGGCGCGCGGCGTCAACGCGCCCTGGTGCTCCAGTGCCGGGCGCCTCTTCGATGCCTTCGCCGCGCTGTGCGGCCTGCGCCAGCGGGCGAGCTACGAAGGCCAGGCCGCCGCCGAATTCGAGTGGGCGGCCGAAGAAGGCGCGGGCGATCGGTGTTATGAATTTCCGGTTCGGGACGGCGCCGTTGACGGATCTCTGATCGTCGATTGGCAGCCGGCGCTTGAAGCGGCGCTCGCCGATCTTCGCACCGGAGCGATGGCCGGCACGATATCGGCAGCCTTTCACCGCGGCCTTGCCGCGGCGATTGCGGCGGTCGCGCGGCGGATCGGCGAGCAGCGCGTGGTGCTGAGCGGCGGGTGCTTTCAGAATGTGCGGCTGACCGAGGCTACGGTCGCCGCGTTGCACGAAGCCGGACACGAGCCCCTCTGGCACCGGCGCATCCCGCCCAACGATGGCGGTATCGCGCTCGGCCAGGCAGCCTGGGCCGGCTGGTGCGAAGAATGGGGAGAAAGCGGATGTGCCTAGCCGTTCCGGGGCGCGTGCTGAGCCTCTCGGGCGAGGATCCTCTGACCCGTGTCGGGAGGGTCGATTTCGGCGGGATCGTCAAGGAGGTGAACCTTGCCTTTGCGCCGGAAGCGGCGGTCGGCGCCTGGGTGCTCGTGCATGTCGGGTTCGCCATCGCGGTGATCGACGAGGCCGAGGCGGTGCGCGTATTCGTGCATCTGCGAGAGATCGGCGATCTCGCCGAGGAGGCAGCCGCCCCATGAAATATCGCGACGAATACCGCGACCCCGAAGCGGCCCGCCGGCTCGCCGACGCCATCGCCCGCACCGTGACGCGGCCGTGGACGCTGATGGAGGTGTGCGGCGGGCAGACCCATGCGATCGTCCGTTTCGGCCTCGACGAATTGCTGCCGAAGACGGTCTCCCTGGTGCACGGGCCGGGCTGCCCGGTCTGCGTGACCCCGATCGAATACGTCGACAAGGCAATCGAAATCGCGCTTAGCCCCGGCGTGATTTTCTGTTCGTTCGGCGACATGCTGCGGGTGCCGGGGACGAGCGGGGATTTGCTCTCCGCCAAATCGCGCGGCGCGGACATCCGGATCGTCTATTCGCCGCTCGACGCACTCGCGGTCGGCCGCGCCGAGCCGCTGCGCGAGGTCGTGTTCTTCGCCGTCGGCTTCGAGACGACGGCGCCCGCTAACGCGATGGCCGCCTATCGGGCGAAACGGGACGGCGTCGGCAATTTCTCGATGCTGGTGTCGCATGTGCTGGTGCCGCCGGCGATGCGCTCGATCCTCGAAGCACCGGACAATCGCATCCAGGGCTTCCTCGCCGCTGGCCATGTCTGCACCGTCATGGGCTACCAGGAATACGAGCCGATCGCCCGCAAACACCGTGTGCCGATCGTCGTCACCGGGTTCGAACCGGTCGACATCCTCGAAGGCGTCTATCTTTGCGTCCGCCAGCTCGAGACAGGCGGTGCCGAAGTCGAGAACCAATACAGCCGCTCGGTGCGCCGCGACGGCAACCGGCCCGCGCAGCAGTTGATGCGCGAGGTGTTCCGCGTGATCCCGCGGCGCTGGCGTGGCATCGGCGACATCGCGGAGAGCGGTCTTGGCCTCGGCGAGGCGTATCGCGAGTTCGATGCCGAATCGCGCTTTGGCCCGGTCCGCGCCGGCAGCGCCGAGGCCGGCGAATGCATCAGCGGTCTCGTCCTGCGCGGCGAGAGGAAGCCGCTCGAGTGCCCCGCCTTCGGGGTGCGTTGCACCCCGGAGCATCCGCTCGGCGTCACGATGGTCTCGTCCGAGGGCGCGTGCGCCGCCTATTACCGCTATCGCGGCGCGGGCGCCGGTGCAGGAGCGGGAGGATGACCGACAGCGACGCCTTCGCGCTTTCTTGCCCGGTCCCGGCCGGAGACGGAGAGATCGTCCAACTTGCCCATGGCGGCGGCGGTCGGGCGATGGCGCGGCTCATCGACAGGATCATCCGGCCGGCCTTCGCCGACCGGGAGCTCGAACGCCGGCATGACGGGGCCGCTCTCGACATCGCGGGACCTGTTGCCTTCACCACCGATTCCTACGTCGTTCAGCCGCTCATCTTCCCCGGCGGCGACATCGGCAGTCTCGCCGTCAACGGCACGGTCAACGATCTGGCGATGTGCGGGGCGCGGCCGCTCTATCTCAGCGTCGGGTTCATCCTCGAAGAGGGACTTCCGATCGATCTCTTGCGCCGGGTAGTCGGATCGATGCGCGCCGCCGCTACCGTAGCCGGGGTGCGGCTCGTCACCGGCGACACCAAAGTTGTCGATCGCGGCAAGGCCGACGGCATGTTCGTCAGCACCGCCGGCATCGGCCGGATCGTCACGGCAACGCCGGTCGAGCCGGCGAGCGTCGTGCCGGGCGACGTGGTGATCCTCTCCGGCGATATCGGACGGCATGGTATCGCCGTGATGGCGGCGCGCGAGGGGTTTGGCTTCGAAACATCGATCGAAAGCGACTGCGCGCCGCTGGCGGACTCGGTGCTGGCACTGATCGAGGCGGGGATCATGCCGCATTGCCTGCGCGACCTGACCCGCGGCGGGCTCGCCAGCGCCGCGGTCGAAATCGCCGAGACCGCGGGCTGTGCGATCGCACTCGATGAAGCTTCGATCCTGGTTTGCGAGGAGGTGACGGCCGCTTGCGAGCTGTTGGGCCTCGATCCGCTGCATGTGGCGAACGAGGGGCGGTTTGTCGCTTTCGTCGCGCCCGAGGATGCAGAGCCTGCCGTAGCGATCCTGCGCCGTCACCCTGTCACCGCCGCGGCTGCGATTGTCGGCGAGGTGCGCTCCGGCCCGCAGGGCCAGGTCTCGTGCCGCGGCCCCTTTGGTGTCGCCCGCGCGATCGACATGCTCAGCGGCGAGCAACTGCCGCGGATCTGCTGAGCGGCGTGTCGGACGGGAAAGTTCATGCGGCCGCTGACCGGCGTCTTGGCCAGAACTAACGGACCGCGCGTTTTTGCAGCTAAAGGGGACAAATCACGAACCTATGCTGCGAGGAGCGCCGGATCGGGTGCAGGCCGGAGCGGCCGGAATTCGTCACGGTTTAGCGAGTGTTCCCAGGAGGTTCAGGCCGGACGCCCGATGCTGCTGGTTTTCCTAGGTGCGGTCGCGGATTTCGCCGAGCCGGTGAATGAAGACGGCGCGCGCCAAGCTGTTGTGTGACGCTCCCTTGTTGAGTTCGCGGCCCGTGTCGCGGCGCAGCTCTGGGTCCTCGATCCAATCGAGCGTGAAAAGGGTGCGCTCCAGCTGGCCCAACTCGGAGCGTCGCGGCAAGGCCGTTCTGCCGGGGATAGGAGGCCAGCTGGCGCATGATCAGTCAGGCCGTCACCGTGCCGGTCCGGATCGATGCGGCGCAGTACGCGCATGTCGACCACGGCTACGCCGTCACCATGCACAAGGCGCAGGGGACGACCGCCGACGGCGCCTATCTGCTGGCCTCCGGCGGCACGGACCGCCATCTCGCCTATGTCGGCATGACGCGGCACCGCGAGGCCGCAACGCTCTATGCCGGAGGGGACGAAATTCCGGGACGAGGCGGCGCTAGCCCGGCGGCGCGGCCGAAGGCGTCGAGCCTCGATTTTGCCGAACGGCATGGGGTCGAGACGCAAAAACCCTTCCTCGAGAACGCGCGCGCCTGGCCGGAAAGCGGCCGCGAGCGGCTGGCGCAAGCCTGGGAACGGGCCGAACGCGCCGTCGCCGCTTCGGCCAGAGGGCAGGATCGGAGCGGGAGGCGGCGTTGCGGGAGCAGTTTCAGGCGGCAGGGCAGGGGGCCGACGCTGCTGCCGAAAACGCGCGCCGCCGCACCTTGCGGCAGACCTTCGGCGCCGGCCAGGAGCCGCGGCAAGAACCAGGACAGGCGGTAAGACAGGAGTCGACGACCGCGGCTAACCGCGCGGCGCGGTTGCGCGCCGAGTTCGGCCAGGAGCAGGGCGCGAAAAGGGAAGGGGACGAGCCCGCCCGCCGGGAGACGCTGTGCGACCAGTTCGCCAAGGACAGGGCAGGGGCGCGCAAGACCCCCGAGCAGATGCGCCAGGCGCTCAAGGAGCGCGCCAAGCCGGCACGGGAAAGCGGCCGGGGCAGGGGCCGGGGCATCGACCGATAGGTGGTCAGGATAGGAGTTGTCCACGCTCTGTCGCAGGACAACATATGGCCTGTTGTGACATAGAGCTTGCAGGGATAGGTTGGCTGAATGCCGGCCGCCGAGCTGATCTTCGAAGACAAACAGGTGCTGGCGGACGGCGCGATCATCGAGATGCGGATCTGGCGGGTGCCGGCGGCGGTCCCGCCGGCGACGCACGAGTTCAAATACTCGCTGTTCTACGGGCGGCCTGGTGAGGTGGCCGTGCTGTTCGACAATGAGCGCGGCAAGGGCGATCACAAGCACATCGGCCACGTCGAAGCGGCCTACCGCTTCGAGAGCCCGGAACGGCTGATCGAGGACTTCAAGGCGGCCGTGCGCGCCGCGAGGAAGGAAGGACGATGAACAACAAGAACGAGAAGCACGAGCTGCAGGTCCATGTCGGGGAGACGATCGACGACATGGGCCGCCGCTTTGTCGACGCCTGGCATCGCGCCGAGCGGGGCAAGCTGACGGCCGAAAATGCCGAGCGGCACGTCGGCTTTGAGACCTTCGAGACCTTTGCGCAGATCATGACGCCGAAGCGTCTCGAACTTCTGCGCCATGTTCATCGCCACCCGGCGCGCAGCATCCGCGCGCTTGCCGCCGCGCTCGGACGCGACTACCGGCGCGTGCACGCAGATGTCGAAGCGCTGGCGGGAGCGGGTCTCCTGGACCGTGACAAGCACGGGCTGCGGGCCGATTACCGGACGGTCAAGATGGAGACGACAATCGCGCTCTGAGCCGATTGCGGGCTCAGCCGAGAGGGTCGCGACAAAGGCCGGGACAAGGGCGGCCGCCGCGACGAGACCGTCGCGAGGGCGTTCGGCGATAATTCGCCGCTCGAAATGGGCGATCGCTCCGAACACGTGGAAAACGAGCTCGCCAGCAGCGGACGCGGTATCGATCTCTTCCTCGAGCGAGACATGGCACGCATCACCCGAGAGCTTCGCGAGGCCGGCACGCAGATCGCGGACGAGGGCCTCGCTCACGTCTGGCCGCTGCAGCACGCCCGCATCATC
>DATLTH010000214.1:0-2042 GCA_035533695.1 Allostellaceae bacterium
CGCCGCGACCCGGCGCGTCAATTCCTCTTCGTCGCAGGTCGCCTTTGCGGCCTCGTCTTCCCGATACGCCATCACGGCTTCGTGCTCGGCGAGAATGGCGGCGGCGAGCGGCGCCGAGTCGGGCACAAACCGCGGCGCGAGCGCCACCAGGCTGAGCAACGACCGCTCGTACACGGGCCGGTCATTCTCCGCTGTGATCAGCGCCTTGACGGCCATGCCGGCCGCGCCTTGCGCCGGCGCAGCGGCAATCCGATCTTCGATCACGCACAGCCGGTCGACGAACGTCCCGACAATCTCGTCGTCGCGGCGGAAGTCCGGGTCCACCACCCGCTCGCGCTCCTCCCGCTTGACTTCCTGCCATTCGCGAAAGAGGGCGACGAGCGCGTCGTCGTCGCCGGTCGGGCTTAGCAGCCAATGCTGGCTTGGGATTTCAGGCATTGGGAAAGCTCCTCGTCAGAAGGCCAGCGGTCGGGCTGGTGCCGGGAGCTGATACCCGTGTGCGCGGGCGGGCTTATTCGCGCCGATCGCTCGGCCTTATCTCGCCGCACTCCCGACATTGATGGCCCGGAGCACGGGCACAAAACGGCCGCCGATCACCGGGGCGGGTCCGGGCACAAGGCGTTATCAGCGCCGCCGGCATCGTGCGCCCGGTTGCGGCCGGTGCGCAAGCCCCTAGGAACGCCGCTGGCGCTGTTTTGCCGCCGGGGGTGCCGAAGGTGCGGCGGTGGCCGCTTTGCCTATCGCTGGCCCGCCGGCGGGCGGCGCCCAGGCCGATGGCGCGCGACCCAGGGCTTCGAACTCGTCGAGCACGGCGCCGGCGATGGCAGCCGCCAGTTCCGGAGGGAGAGAGATCGCGTCGGCGAGGCGGCCGTTGGCGACGCGGCAACACGGCGCGGCGACGCCGCGTGATCGCGGCCCCGTGCTGATGACGCGGACGCCATGCAGCGTGAAAGCGACGCCGGCGATCTCGATCTCGACCTCCGCCAGCGCCAACAGCCGGCCCGCATCGGCGCGCTCGATCCGCAGCACGCTCGCAGTAACGCGCTCGGTGGCGCGGTCGCCGGCGCTCATGTCGGCAGGCCAAAGAGTTCGCGAAGAAAATCGAAACCAAAGCCGCAGTCGTCGAGAATAAATTCGACCTGGCGCGCGGGCGGTGCCGCGCCGATTTCCTCGGCCTCTTCCGGATCATCGCAAAGCCGCAAGAGAAGATGCCGCAGCATCTTCGCGGCATCGCGGTCGACGCCCCCTATCTCGCGCGCGAGAAAGGCCGGATCAACGCGCATCGCCCCCGCCCTCGGGTGGGCTGCCTTTGCCGCCCTCGATGACGCGGGAGCCGACCGGGCAGGCAAAAAATTCGGCAAGGGCCAAGGCCGGCGCCACCCGCGCCTCGAATTCCGCCTGGCTGGCAATCGTCGCCGTATCGCGGCGCCGCTGATCGGCGAGCAGCCGGAAGGTCCGGGACAATTCATCTCGCGTGATGACGCCGGCATCGGTCAGCGCGACACCGAACGCGACGATGCATTCGATAATTCCGGTATAGAACTGGCCGGCGGCGTCGTCTGGCTGGCGCGCCATTTCACCCCAGCGGATTGAGCGCGCCGTCCCGCAGCGCGGATTGGACAACGGCGGTTATATGGCGCCGGTTATCTCGGAAAAACCGTTCTATGCCGGGCGCATCGACGATATTTCCGTGTATGTGGAGGTGCACGTCGCCGCCGCCTTCCGCCCCGCCCGCGCCGCCGCCGCCGAGCATGCGCTGGAAGCCGGCGCTCAAATGCCGCGGCAACACCATCTCGCCCGGCGTCAAGGCCGCCATCACCCGGTCGCTGCCAAAGCTCGACGGCAAGGCCCAGCCGCCGGAAGCCGCCGGCACGATGCCGCCGCGCGCGAACAGGCTGAAGAGGCTGCCGATGCCGGAAAAAAACCCGCCGGCGCTGCCCGCCGCCGAGGCCGCGCCGAGTCCGCCTTTGGCGACGCTGGCGGCGCTGCTGGTGGTCAATGCCGCGGTGTTGGCGGTAACGGCCACGGTCAATGACGCCAGC